>JAGHUU010000332.1 GCA_018064695.1 Candidatus Blautia equi
GGATTATGAGTCCCTGCTGGTGCGTCTCCAGTGGCTCATCGTTCAGTATCAGGTGGTGCGCTATATTCTCTTTCTGGATGCACAGAGCCACGACTCTCTTACAATTGAGCACATCAAAAAGAGGATCTCCGATATCTTCCGTGTGACGGATCTTCCCGATATATTAAAGATCGCCTTCTTTGATTTCAGCTTCCGAAACTGGCTCTGGACTCCTGAACACGTGAGGGATCTTCTGAAATCATAAAGGACTTCACCATATCCATAGCCTCTTTGTTCAGCACATTCGGTGTATCGGAAGGGCGGGCAAAGAGATATCCCTGGAACATGTCCACGCCCATGGTCAGCAGGCAGTGCAGCTCCGCCATGGTCTCCACTCCCTCTGCAAGGACCAGCATATTCTTTTCGTGGGCGAAAGAGAGAAGGCCGGTGATCAGCTTCTGTCTTTCCTGATATTTTTCCACATCTCTGATGAGCGCAATATCGATCTTGATATATTTCGGCATCAGGCTTATGAGGTTCTTCTCACTGTTATAACCGGTGCCGTAGTCATCCAGCGCATATTCCCTTGCAAAAAGCTCCTGGGTCTGCTGCAGGATGACGGAGAAATCAATGGCCAGCTCATCGGTCTCCAGAACCTCCATGACTACGTTGTCACGGATCTCTCCGTACTCTTCAATAAGGTACTTCTGTTCCTCCTCGCTGAGCATATGGCTCACCTGGGAATTGATAAAGAGCTTTGCCTCCCGCGGAATCAGATTCTGCTCCACCAGCCGCAAAAATGCCGGCAGGGCGTTGAACCAGGTCAGGTGCTCTACATCACCCAGCGCGTCCTCCTCCCTTGCAATGCGCAGGAACTCGGCAAGGTTCATACCTTCGCTGTCCATAATACGCATCAGGGCCTCGCAGCCGTAGATATTTCCGGTTCTGGCGCTGATGATCGGCTGGAACACATAATGAATGCGCTCTCCCGATACGATCTGGCGGAAAATGCTGTGCTTTTCCTTCTCGTTTTCGTTGGCCAGATACTGTCCCGGATCAAATTCCCGGAAGCCGCCTTTTTTGCCCCTCTTGATCTCATACATGGCAAAATCGGCATATTTGATATATTCCATGATATCGCGAACATCATCCCGGAGGAATACATATCCGCCGGATGCGCTGATGCTGTGTTCTTTTCCATCAGGGAAACGGATCACCGTATCCGCAAATCTCTTCCACAGGCGCTCCATGGCTTTTCCTGCTTCTGCTCTGTCTCGGAATCCGTACATCAGGATGTTGAACTCGTCGCCGGATACTCTGGCGCAGATAGAATTCACCGCACAGCTCTTCTGGATACATTTGGAGCAGGAGGCTATATAGAGGTCTCCCCACTCGTGACCGTAGGTGTCGTTGAGCAGCTTCAGATCATCCAGGTCGATCATGACCGCAATGGCCAGACCAAGCTCAGATGGTTTTTCCACCAGCTTCTGGGCATCATGGATGAAAGCGCGGCGGTTATAAAGTCCGGTGAGCATGTCGTAATCTCGCTCATGCTCAATATGTTTTTTCTCAATGGTCTGTATGGTCACATCCTCGGCAACACCGATCATGCGGCCGTCCACTTTACTCTCCTGCACATGAATATACCGTACCAGTCCGGCCTGATCCCGGATGGTATACAGTCGGCTGTTCATGGTGATCTGTTCCGGCTGCAGCTGTTCCTTCAGCTCGCGAATCACTGCCAGGAATTCCCTTACCGTCATCTCGGAAGGGATCAGATCCCTGCGGTTAAAGAGCAGGAAGAAGTTTTCTGTTATAAAGAGGAAGTCATTCTTCTCATCCACCTCATAGCCGCCCATCTCAATACTGGACATTTCCATGATGCTTAAGAATCGCTTGGAGGAATTTACCACACGCTGGCTCAGGCCCGTGATGGCGGAAGCCAGATCATCGACCTCCCGCACGCCCGTCCGCGACAGCTCCGGAATAATATTGCTTCCGGCATCCAGCACCTCCTGCTGCACATCCCGGATCGGTTTTGAAATATGCTGGCTTGCCGCAAGGGCTCCCATGAT
>JAGHUU010000261.1 GCA_018064695.1 Candidatus Blautia equi
GAATAAGATCAGTCCTATGACAGCTCCCAATTTCTGTATGCTTTTAAGAAAGCATATCGGAAGTGCAAAGATTATCAGCATTTCCCAGCCGGAGATGGAGCGCGTGATCCGCTTTGAGCTGGAGCATTATAATGAGATGGGTGATCTTTGCCGGAAGGTTCTCATTATGGAGCTTATGGGTAAGCACAGCAATATTATTTTCTGTGACGACAAAGATATGATCCTTGACAGTATCAAGCATATCTCCTCCAATGTAAGCTCTGTCAGGGAGGTTCTGCCGGGAAGAACTTATTTCATTCCCAAAACCCAGGAAAAATATAATCCTCTGGAGATCACCGAGGACGAATTCTATGAGAAGGTACTCTCCAAGCCTATGAATATTTCCCGTGCGATCTATACTTCTCTCACAGGTCTCAGCCCTGTGGTGGCCGAGGAGATCTGCTACCGGGCATCTGTCTATGGCAGCGATCCTACCCAGGCGCTGAATGAGACGGAGCGCATTCACCTGTATCATACCTTCCGCAGATTTATGGAACAGGTGGAGGAAGGTGATTTCACACCAAACATCATTTACCGCGGCGAGGAGCCTGTGGAATACGCGGTCATGCCTCTCACACAGTATGGAAATGAATACAGAAACGAGACCTTTGCCACTGTATCCGGGATGCTTGAGCATTTCTATGCATCCAGAGATATCATCACCCGCATGCGCCAGAAATCCGCGGATCTTCGAAAAATCGTCACCACTCTCCTGGAGCGCAACCAGAAGAAACTGATCCTGCAGGAAAAGCAGATGAAGGATACAGAGAAGAAGGATAAATATAAGATCTACGGGGAGCTCATCAACACCTACGGTTATGGTGTGGAGGAAGGCGCAAAATCCTTTGTGGCATTTAATTATTACACAAATGAAGATATGACTGTCCCGCTTGATCCAACCATGACTCCTTCCGAGAATTCCAAGAAGTATTTTGAACGATACGGAAAACTGAAACGTACGGAGGAAGCACTTACCGAACAGATCGCTGACACTACCGCGGAGATCGAGCATCTGGAATCCATCTCCAACGCTCTGGACATTGCCCTCTCCGAGGCCGATCTTGCCGAGGTAAAACGCGAGCTCACAGAATTCGGCTATATCAAAAAACATGTGGAGAATAAGAAAGGTGCAAAAATGCAGACCAAATCCAAACCACTGCACTACCTCTCCTCCGATGGCTACGATATCTACGTTGGCAAAAACAATTACCAGAACGATGAGCTCACCTTTAAATTTGCAACAGGAAACGACTGGTGGTTCCACGCCAAGAAGATGGCCGGTTCCCACGTGGTGGTGAAATCCAAAGACGGTGAAATGCCGGACCGTGTTTTTGAGGAGGCAGGCCGCCTGGCCGCCTACTATTCCAAAGGAAATGGCACACCTAAGGTGGAGATCGACTATACCCAGAGGAAGCATGTGAAGAAACCAAACGCTGCAAAACCGGGATTTGTGGTTTATTACACCAACTTCTCTCTCGTAGCAGAACCTTCTCTTGAGGGTCTAACTCTTGTTGATTAATTGTATAACGATATAAAAACATCCGGGACAGATCTTTGCCCCGGATGTTTCTTTTTTTAGCGATAAAAGGCGGTACCTTTACAGGTACCGCCCCAGTTATTTTATGGATTATTCTTCAACTGCCTCAAGCTTGCTTGCTCTTGCTTCGATCTCCTTAGCCTGGATGTCGGATGGAGCCTGCTCATAACGAGCGAACTCATAGGAGAATTCTCCGGAACCGCCGGTCATGGAACGGAGGTCGGTGGAGTAGCCGTAGATCTCAAGCATTGGGATATCAGCCTCAACGATGGTATTGCCCTCATGATCCGGATTCATACCAAGTACACGGCCACGACGTTTGTTCAGGTCGCCCATAACATCACCGGTGAATTTATCCGGAACGGTAACCTTCATGGAAACGATTGGCTCAAGAAGTACAGGAGAAGCCTCCATGAAGCCTTTCTTGAATGCCTGAGAAGCAGCTGTCTTGAATGCCATCTCGGAAGAATCTACCGGATGATAAGATCCATCGTACAGAACAGCTTTCACACCAACTACAGGATAACCAGCTACAGGACCTTTCTCGATGGATTCCTGGATACCTTTTTCAACTGCTGGGAAGTAGTTCTTAGGTACAGCACCACCAACTACGATCTGATCGAACTCATAAGCGCTCTCAAGATCGCCGGATGGCTCAAATGTCATCTTAACGTGACCATAC
>JAGHUU010000289.1 GCA_018064695.1 Candidatus Blautia equi
CGGATCTCGGCAATCTCATCGTTTTCCTCTTCATCCGCATCAGCTTCCTCATGACGGGGTCTCTTAGGCTTTTTCAGCATACCGCCAAGGCCTGCCACGCTGTTTTTCTTTTTCACCTTTGGCTTAGCAGTTGCCTCAGGCTCTTCTTCCTCATCAAAATTAAGCTCCAGCTGTTCGCCTTCCTCCGGCATCTGTGGTTCGGGAGCTTTTTCTCTTTTTACTTTTGGAGCATTCTTTTTGGATGGAAGCACCGGAACATGGAACTCTTCCTCCTCAGGCATGGCATCTAATTCAGCCATCTCACGCTCAATTTCCTCGATGCGGGACTGTCTGTCCTGTTCTCTCTTTTTGCTCTTTAACTCTCTTTTAAGTGCACGTTCCTCAGAGGAATCCTGATAATATCTTTGTCCGCCTTTCAGCCACTTGCGGCAGCGCATATACATACGATCGATAAATACGATCAGGGATTTCTGTGTGATCCAGATAAGGCAGATCACAGTGAATGCAACCAAAATTACATAACTGCCGATTCTTCCGAATGCGGATACTGTGGAGATACATACCATACCGCCCAGAATACCGCCGCCGTCTCTAAACGCAGCGCTTCTGTAAAAATATTCAAGGAGTGTTGTGCTCTCTTTATACCCTTCCCATCCAATCTGCAGAAAACCACAGATAATAAAGAACAGGAACAGAATGCGAAAATTTTCTTTTTCAGACGCTTGCTGTTTTTGTTGATGACAGCAAACAGTGTTACAAGGATCAGAATAAACGGGAAAGCAAAAGCCATTTTCCCCATGGTTCCAAAGAGATATGTGCTGATCACATTTCCGATTGGACCGCCTTTTCCAATATTGCTGACCATCATTAAAATGGCCGCGCCAAATACAAGTACCAGTAAGATCTCAATCAGGAAATTTCCGTTCTTCTCCGGTGCAGCTGCTGCAGATCTGGCTGATGCTTTTGCCTTTGAGGACTTACCTGCCGGGCCGGCTTTCCTTTTTGGAGCAGTACTTTTTCTGGCTGTTGATGATGTTTTTCCGGTGGTTGACCGTTTGGATTTTGTGTTTGCCATGACTGTCTTCCCCTCCCATAAGTTCTATAAAATAAATCAGGATAGACTGCTGAAATTATTGACAAGTACGATAATACCCATCACAAAACAATATACAGAAAAGATCCAGAGCGGAATCTTTTTCAGGATGATCATCATAAATCGAATACACAGATAGCCGGTAACAAATGCAGCGATCATTCCAAGGAAACAGGTACCGAAGATACTGCCTGTCATACTTCTGGAAGAAAATTCCCCAAGCTCAAAAAGAAAGCTGCCAAGGGTTGCCGGAATGGAGAGCAGATAACAATACCGGATGGCAAAGTTCTGGGAATATCCAAAGAACAGACCGCCGCAGTAGGTAACTGCACATCTGGAAATGCCGGGGAATACTGAAAGACCCTGTGCGATTCCGATCCACATTCCCTGATCCAGTGAAGCATCTGAGATACCCTTCTTTCCGCCTGCATTGCTCATGCTGCAAACCAGAATGATGATGGCTGTCATGAGAAAACCGATGGCGGGCCATACCGGGGATAAGCTCCAGATAAATACAAGTCTTCTGCCTGCATATCCCAGTATGTAGGTAGGCAGGGTTCCCATAAGTATCATGACTGCATACTTTCTGGATTTAGATGTGATAAGTTTTACATATTTTTTCTTTGTATCTGATCTTCTGTTTTTCATATAGATCAGGAAATTTGCTAAAAGATCACTTGCCAGTCCCAGCCACTCAAGAAGGATGGATAATACCTCTTTTCTCATAAGGAGAATGATGGCCAGCATGGTTCCAAGATCCAGAAAAACACTGAACAGTGTACTGAAATCACCGGGAATACCCCAGAATTTTCTGAGGATCACATGATGACCGGAACTGCTCACCGGCAGGTATTCTGTGACTCCCTGAATGATACCAAGTAAGATCGACTGAAACGCTGTCATATATAGAAAGAACCTTTCTGTTTATATTTTAATATAAAATTCAACGCAAAAAAGTGCCTGATTCCAGACATACACGTTCAGTATAGCACAATCGGCATAAAGATACAATCTGATATGAATTTTATAAACAAAAAATCCCCCGCACACTGTGCGGGGGATCCGAACATTTCGTTCAATTATGCATTTTTGCTTTTGATGTATGCATCGATACCACGTGCACCGGCTTTTCCGGCACCCATAGCAAGGATTACGGTAGCAGCGCCTGTTACAGCGTCTCCACCTGCATATACAGCCTCTTTTGAGGTCTTTCCGAACTCCTCATCAGCTACGATACATTTCTTCTTATTTACATCCAGACCATAGGTGGTGGAGGAAATAAGTGGGTTTGGAGAAGTACCAAGGGACATGATAACGGTGTCAACCTCGATTACAAACTCAGAACCTGGAACTGCTACAGGACGTCTTCTGCCGGAAGCATCTGGCTCACCAAGCTCCATGCGTACGCATTTGATTCCGGTTACCCACTGATTCTCATCAACGAGGATCTCTACTGGGTTGCAAAGGAGATCAAAGATAACGCCCTCTTCTTTAGCGTGATGTACTTCCTCTGCTCTTGCAGGAAGCTCAGCCTCAGAACGACGGTAAATGATATGAGTCTCAGCACCAAGACGAAGTGCGGTTCTTGCAGCATCCATAGCTACGTTACCACCACCAACTACAGCAACTTTAGCGCCGCGTTTGATTGGGGTATCATAGTCATCACGGAAAGCTTTCATAAGGTTGTTACGGGTAAGGTACTCGTTAGCGGAGAATACGCCGTTAGCCTGCTCTCCTGGGATACCCATGAACATTGGAAGACCTGCACCGGAACCGATGAATACTGCCTCAAAACCTTCCTCGGTAAGAAGCTCATCGATGGTAACGGATTTTCCGATGATTACGTTGGTCTCGATCTTAACGCCGAGAGCTTTAACGTTCTCAACCTCAGCTGCTACTACTTTATCTTTTGGAAGACGGAACTCTGGAATACCGTATACAAGAACGCCGCCTGCTTTGTGAAGTGCCTCGAAGATAGTTACATCATAACCCATCTTAGCAAGGTCGCCTGCGCAGGTAAGTCCGGAAGGACCGGATCCGATAACAGCTACTTTGTGTCCGTTCTTTGGAGCGGATACGGTAGGTTTGATTCCATTCTCTTTTGCCCAGTCAGCTACGAAACGCTCCAGTTTACCGATGGAGATTGCCTCTCCCTTAAGGCCACGGATACATTTTCCTTCACACTGGTTCTCCTGTGGACATACACGACCACATACTGCAGGAAGTGCACTGGACTCGCTGATTACCTGGTAAGCAGCCTCGAAGTTGCCCTCTTTAACCTGTGCGATGAATCCTGGGATATTGATATTTACAGGACATCCGCTGATACATTTCGCTTTATCAACTTTACATCCGATACAACGGGAAGCCTCATTCATAGCCTCCTCTTTGTTATAGCCGAGACATACCTCGTCAAAGTTCGTTGCACGAACCTGTGGCTCCTGCTCGCGAACAGGGATTTTCTTTAATACATCAACTGCCATTATTTGTCACCTCCGCAATGTCCGCAGCCGCCGTGATGGGTTGCGCCTTCTTCTAATGCAAGTTTAGCACGGCCTTCCTCAGTCTTATAGGTCTGTGCTCTCTTCATTGCAAGGTCAAAGTCTACAAGATGTCCGTCGAACTCAGGTCCATCTACGCAGGCAAATTTAACTTCTCCGCCAACGATGAGACGGCAAGCGCCGCACATTCCGGTTCCGTCTACCATGATGGTGTTCATGCTGACGATGGTAGGAATCTCAAGCTCTTTGGTAAGGAGACATACAAATTTCATCATGATCATTGGTCCGATTGCTACGCAGCAGTCGTATTTTTTGCCTTCGTTCTGAACAAGGTCACGAAGAACGTCGGTACCCATACCTTTGCGAATGTAGGATCCGTCATCGGTGGTAAGGTAAAGGTTACATACCTCACGGAATTTGTCCTCAAGGATAACCAGCTCTTTGGTTCTTGCGCCGATGATAACGTCAGCTTCTACGCCATGCTCATGCAGCCATTTAACCTGTGGATATACAGGAGCGGTACCAACACCACCTGCTACAAAAACAAGTTTTTTCTGTTTCAGCTCTTCGATTGGCATCTCGGTGAACTCAGATGGACGTCCAAGTGGTCCTACGAAATCCATGAATGCATCGCCTGCTTTAAGGTCTTTCATCTTAAGAGTGGATGCTCCGATTGGCTGGAAGACAATAGTAATGGTTCCCTTCTCACGGTCGTAATCACAGATCGTAAGCGGAATACGCTCGCTGGTCTCATCAACTTTAACAATGATGAACTGACCAGGCAGACAACGCTTAGCTACACGTGGAGCTTCAACTTCCATCATGTAGATGTTTGCAGCAATATTTTCTGCACTAAGAATTTTATACATAATATCCCTCCTGGCATATAATTAACGACTATTTCTGTCGTATCCACACGCTCTGAATAAATATAACACAAAACAAATAAGAATAAAACAAAAAATCTCTGATTTTGTGCATAAAATTTAACAATGTTTACCCATTTTTTTATATAAAACAACAAAAAGGACGATCTGTTTTATATAAAAACACCTCTATCCGTAGATAGAGGTGTCTGAATAATTATAGGTTATGATGTTCAGGAATTATTCATCCCAGTTGTGCCATACGTCGGTAACGTCATCCTCTGCATCAAGAAGATCCAGGGTTCTCTGGATGTCTTTGAGATGCTGTGGATCGGTAAGCTCTACGTAGGTCTGTGGGATCATAGCTACCTGAGCCTCAAGAAGCGGGATTCCCTCTTTCTCAAGAGCCTCGCGAACTGCGCTGAAATCATCCGGAGCGGTGAGAACCTCGTAGCTGTCCTCCTCCTCGTTAAAGTCTTCAGCACCGGCATCAAGAGCGAGCATCATGAGCTCATCTGCATCCATCTCGCACTCTTCTTTGTCGATGATGATCTGACCCTTCTGGTCAAACATATAGGATACGCAGCCCTGAGTACCTACGGAACCATTACCTTTGGTAAATGCGTTACGTACGTTTGCTGCGGTTCTGTTTTTGTTATCCGTAAGAGTCTCAACGATGATCGCAACACCGTTTGGACCGTATCCCTCGTAAGTAGCGGTCTCGTAATTATCAGCGGAAGCATCACCTGCTGCTTTTTTAATACCACGATCGATGGTATCGTTAGGCATATTGTTGGCTTTTGCTTTTGCGATGACATCACGAAGCTTGCTGTTGTTTGCAGGATCCGGGCCGCCGGCCTTTACAGCCATAACGATCTCACGTCCGATAATGGTAAAGATCTTACCTTTTTTTGCATCATTTTTTTCTTTCTTATGTTTAATGTTGGCAAATTTTGAATGTCCTGACATACCTCTTATCTCCTTTATCTAATCGACTTTCAGCCGTACCACTGAAAAAATATAACACTAACCCTTTCATTCGTCAAGAAAAGACTGTAAAAGAAATCCTGAAATTGTTACTGTTAACTGGCAAGCCAGTAAACAGTAACTTCGCAGGCATATTTGAAGTTTTGCTGCGCAAAAATGCCTGCTCACCCCTGAATCACTTTCTCCGGTCACCTAATCA
>JAGHUU010000214.1 GCA_018064695.1 Candidatus Blautia equi
GTCTTGGGCAGGTCTTAGGGGAATAGATAAGGTAATAGGTATCCCCGACCTTCCTTGGGGAGCATGCCTCAAAGAAGAGGGTCTCCTCTTTATCAAAGCCGCGCTCAGGATCCGGCTCTACAGGAATGAAGTGTTCCAGCTCGGTGCCGTCGATGATCTCGTTCATGTGGTCGCTGTCCACCTCAGCCATGTAGGAGCGCTGGTAACCGCAGTATATATAAGTTCTGCCGTCGTCATCCACAAGTACGCCCGGATCAATAAAAAGCCCGCCATTGCAGACTTCCTCCGGCATGCTGTATTTGTAGGTGCCGAGGGCCTTATATGGTCCCTCCGGCTTATCACTCACTGCAACGCAGCCTCTGGCGTTTTCAATATAGGCATAGAGATAATATTTGCCGTCCTTTCCCTGCACCACGTCAGGCGCAAAGAGCCTATGACGATCCGGAATCCATGGTGTGTCGCTCTCGTGGTCTCTGTCCGGCCAGCAGTGGAAAATATCACCGTGGCAGGTCCAGTTTCCGGGATCTGTAACAGGGGCGCTCCAGCATTTCAGTACGTGGTCACAGAAATCCGCATTTCCGGCTTTATCATGTGATCCAAAAATGTAAACTCGGTCGCCGAAGACTCTCGGCTCTCCGTCCGGGATATATTCCCATGCAGGTAAGTATGGATTAGGCATAATTGTTCTCCTTTATTTTTCAATCATCCTTCTTATTATATCAAAACTCACACTTTTAGAAAATAGTTTTTCAAACAAAGAGCCGGTCCTTAAGACCGGCTCCGTGCTATTTTCTGTTATATAATCAGACAGTTCCCTCTGTCAGCTGTTTCCATGCAAGCTGCAGGGAATCGATGATCTCAAGATGCTGCGGGCAGGCTTTCATACACTCGCCGCACTGGAGACATCTGGTAGGAGTCTGATCCAGACGGATGAGCTCCTGGTAGTTCCAGTTTGCTTTGGACTCGCCGCCGTAGAGGGAAACCTCATTCCATGCAGCGAATACGCGTGGGATATCAATGCCGCCAGGACATGGCATACAGTATCTGCAGCCTGTACAGCCGATCTTGGTACGTGCGTTGTATGCGTCGCGAACCTTTGCCATAAGCTCCAGCTCTTCCTCAGACATGATGTTTGCGCCTACTGTGCCAAAGATTCTGAGGTTATCTTCTATCTGCTCAGGCTCGTTGCAGCCGGAAAGGATGGTCATGATCTCAGGGTTGTTTGCCAGCCAGCGGAATGCCCACTCTACAGGGGTACGTTTTACAGGGAATGCATCATAAAGAGCCTGTACGGTATCAGGAGCTTTGGAGAGTTTTCCTCCTAAAAGGCCTTCCATGATAACTACCGGGATGCCAAGCTTTCCTGCAAGCTTCAGACCTTTGGTACCTGCCTGATGATCGATATCCATGAAGTTGTACTGGATCTGAACCATATCCCAGTCGTAATCCTGGATGATGTATTCAAAATCCTCATAGCTTCCGTGGAAGGAGAAGCATTTATGGCGGATCTTGCCCTCTGCCTTTTTCTCGGTGAAGAAGCGGTCTGCGCCGATGGCTTTAAACTGCTCCCACTTAGCTTTGTCAATGCCGTGCATCAGATAGAAGTCAATGTGGTCTGTCTGGAGTTTTTTCAGCTCGCTCTCTAAGAGGGCTTCCATCTCCTCATAGTTGTGTACGTACTCGATAGGCATCTTGGTAGCGATGGTTACTTTGTCGCGATAGCCGTCCTGAAGGGCTTTTCCAAGAACGATCTCGGATGTTTTATCCAGATATAC
>JAGHUU010000082.1 GCA_018064695.1 Candidatus Blautia equi
GCTTATGAGTTCTATGGTTATGTGCATTATGCAGACGGGACCAGACTGGGTGAAAAAGAGGGCGACGAGCCGCAGTTTGACCCGGCTGTTCTTACAGAGGGTGACAGAACCTATCTTTACACCGGTTTCTGTGCAGTAGGTGATTATTCCCGCCATGGTGCTATGGCTACTGTTCTTGGACCTGATATGCTTACCATTGTGGAGGCTCCTGTATTTGTAGCTCCCGGTGAGCCATACAGCCATGGTACTGATTTCGAAGGTCACGCTTTCTTTGAGGGACCATCCATCCGTAAGAAAGGTGACGACTATTTCTTTATCTATTCCTCCCAGCTTTTCCATGAGCTGGCATATGCTACCAGCAAGAGCCCGGTTGGCGGATTTAAATACCAGGGTGTTCTGGTCAGCAACGGAGACCTGAATATCGATACCTACAAGCCCGCTGAAAAACCAATGTGCTACTGTGCAAACAACCACGGCAGTATGGTGCAGATCAAGGACGACTGGTATATTTTCTATCACAGACATACCAACGGAACCAACTACAGCAGACAGGAATGCTTTGAAAAGCTCACTATGCGTGAGGACGGCCTGTTTGACCAGGCAGAGATCACCTCCTGCGGAAGTGTAAAACCATTAAGAGGAGAGGGCGAGTACCCAACCTATATCGCATGCCACCTGTTCAGCCCATATGATGTTACTTATCTTCCATGGTCCGGCTGGATCGATGACCGTTTCCAGAAGATCACCCAGGAGGGCGGCGACGGAGATGAGAACCTTGGATATATCGCAAACATGCGTCCGGGACTTTCTGCCGGCTTCAAGTATTTTGACTGTAAGAACATCACCCGTGTATCTGTAAAGAGCTAGGGATACGCTAGCGGTGCTGTGGAGATCCGTACAGCATGGGACGGAGAGGTGCTTGGCAGCATCCCGATCGGTTATGCCAATGTATGGAAAACCGACACCGCGGATATCCGCATTCCGGACGGCATCAATGCCCTTTACTTTACCTTTACCGGAACCGGTCACTGGCAGTTTGCATCTTTCACCCTTCATGTAGGGGAATAACTTTTCGAATCTGAAATAAGCGGAAGAGAAGGTCGTATTTATGATCACATTAAAGGAAATCGCAGAGATCTGTAATGTATCCGTGGCAACGGTCTCCAATGTCCTGAACGGCAAGGCCAAGACCAGCGCAGAGACAAGAGAGCAGATCCTGAAGGTAGTAAAACAGACCGGCTATCAGCCAAACTACATGGCGAAAGGTCTTCGTATGCAGCGAACCAGAACGATAGCCCTCATAGTGGACGATATCGCGCAGTTTACATCCCCGCCTATCGTAGAGAGCATCATGGAGTACTGCGAGAAAAAGAATTATCGCGTTACCATGCGCAATCTTCGTCTGTACAGCAGATGGGCGGACTCCTGGCAGAACCAGGCAGCTGCCTTCAAAGCCATTGTGGAGCCGGTTATAAAAGATGTGCTTGCAGCCCATGTGGACGGTGTCATCTATATAGGCGGTCACTGCAGAAATATTACCTGCTTTGATAAAACGTTTCCGGTGCCGGCTGTGATGTGCTACGGCTTTTCCACCATTCCGGAGGTTCCGTCCGTAGTCATCGATGATATGCCAAGTGCCATGGAGATCGTAAATTACCTGATCGGAAGAGGTCATAAAAAGATCGGCTTTATTGGAGGCAGAAGTGACAACTTCCATACCCAGCAGCGACTTCGGGGTTATCAGAAGGCATTGTTTGAGCACGGCATCCTGTATGATCCGGATCTGGTCTACTATGGAGACTGGAAGCGTGAGACCGGTTTTGAAGGTGCAGCTATACTCATGAAAAAGGATGTCTCCGCCATTTTCTGCTGTGCGGATAAGATGGCCGGCGGTGTCTATGATTATCTGGAG
>JAGHUU010000045.1 GCA_018064695.1 Candidatus Blautia equi
AAAACCCGAGGTCTGCAGTGAAAAAGCCATCACCGAAGGTGATTTTGCATGGCTTTTTCACCGTTACTGGAACGGGAACGAAGTGGACGTGAACAGTAACATTTTTAGGGGCGCTTCCTGTAAATAGGGGCGCCTCATTTGTCTTGGCAAAAACAGTGGGATATGATAAGTTAAATTAACTATGGTTTTAAGGAGGAAAACGATGGATCCGCTTACAGGTGCGATGCTTGAAATTGCAGGCATTGATGAATTATCGCAAAAAGACAGCTTTTTACACAACAGGCATCCGCTTGTGAAACTGCTTCTGACTATATGCTATATCTTCGTTGTTGTATCGTTCCCGATAGATAGTTTGTCGGGGATTATTCCTATGATATTGATTCCTGTTATCTGGTATCAGATGGCAGATATTTCACTTGGTACGTGTTTTTATAAGCTCAGAGTAGTACTTCCGCTTGTGTGTGCAGTCGGAATCTGGAACCCGATCCTTGATAGAGAGCCGGTGCTGACGATTGGGATGTTTACGGTAACAAGTGGCATGATATCATTTCTGACATTGCTGATAAAAGGCGTTTTATCTTTGATGGTGTCTTTTTTACTCATTGCAACGACAAATATTGAGAAAATCTGTTATGCTTTGCGAATGCTTCATGTACCGGCAATTCTGGTTACTCAGATTTTGATTACCTATCGGTATATCAGTCTGTTGTTAAAGGAAGCTGGAACAATGTTCCGGACCTATTCTCTCAGGGCACCGGGACAGAAGGGAATACATTTTTCAGCCTGGGGCTCCTTTATCGGACAGCTCCTGCTGAGAAGTATGGACAGGGCACAAGCGTTATTCCAGAGCATGCAGATGAGAGGCTTTACCGGAAGCTTTTATTATGCAGGGGTTGAAAAGCCTGAGGGGAAAGATTGGATATTTGCTGCTGTCAGCATTGGCGCAATTATTTTATTTCGCATGGTAAATATTTCCGAATGGTTAGGAGGGTTATTCTGATGAAAGCTATAGAAGTAACAGATGCAGGTTTTGCTTATGAAAAAGGGCTTCCGGTGATCAGGAACTTATCCTTATCTATCGAAGAGGGAGAATCCGTCGGTCTGATCGGAGCAAATGGATGTGGAAAGTCGACACTTATGAAGATGCTGAGCGGTCTCATCGGACATGAAGGAAGTATACGAATCTGTGGGACAGAGGTTGAGAAGAAGAATCTGGCGCAGATACGAAAGCAGCTGGGATATGTTTTTCAGGATTCAGACAGCCAGCTTTTTATGCCTACTGTTTTTGACGATATGGCATTTGCTCCCCGCAATTATGGAATGGGAAAAGAGGACGTGGAAAAGGCAGTCGATGAAGCACTGGAACGTACCGGTATTACACATCTGAAATATAAACAGAACTATAAGATGTCCGGAGGAGAAAAACGAATGGCATGCATCGCAACGATTCTGGCGATGCGTCCGGAAATCGTTCTGATGGATGAACCATCCATTACACTGGATCCGTATAACCGAAGAACATTGATCCGGAACTTAAATGATATGAAGGAAACGAAGCTGATAGCTTCACATGATCTGGACATGATACTGGAGACCTGCGAACGCGTTATCCTGATGGATGGCAGTGGGATCCGGGCAGACGGAGATGCAGAACATATTCTGAAGGATAAAGCCTTACTCGAAGAATGCCATCTCGAATTGCCATTCTGTCTGCAGGAATATACACTAAAACGTAGAAAATGAGCCACTGGGGACGGTTCTGGATGGCACACTTGGAAAGGCAAGTGTGCCATTCAGAAC
>JAGHUU010000100.1 GCA_018064695.1 Candidatus Blautia equi
AAATACAGAAGATCCTCATCCCGGATCATCGTAATGAACGCCAGAACCTTTCCATTTTCATTGCAATTTCCAGTTTCATTGCCACTTCCATGTACCCTTTCATTGCAACTTCCATGTCCGCTTTCATTACCACTTCCATGTACGTCTCTTTTATTATAGGAACGGACCACGTAGATCTGGGCATGAAGCTCATTTAAGCTTTCCGTTAGGATAGAAAACCACTCTCTGATACAGCCAAATACACAGCCGCTGCATCCATCCTGGTCGCAGTGCTGCTTCTGTATGATCGCAAGGCAGGCTTCGAAGTCCTCCTTTTGATAGCAGTTTATCTCCGGATCATGCTCCGTCGTAAAATGCCTGATCTTCTCCCCATAATGAACATGTCTTCGCTCCATGCTCTCCTGCATCTTCAAAAGAGGATAGATATAATCGGACTCCGCTTCATTGTACTCTAAGGAATACTCCAGTCCCTGGATCCGGTCCAGATACGGCCGCATCCAGTCCTTCGCCTGAAGGAAAACACATTCCGTCGCTAGCTTGTCCATGAGCTCCTGTCCATAGAGAAGACATGCCTTAAGCCCTTCGGTATCCTCATAATCCCCGACCGGCATCAGGACAGAAAAATGCCCGTAATACGCATCATCATTGACTATGAGCGCGAATCCATTCACTTCACGTATATATGGGATTGAATAAAACCCCCAGCACAGAATATTCGCAACACGCATATACGAGCCGGTAGGTCCATTCATCCTGCGCAGATAGCCTTCATAACAGCTGATCTTCTCTTTCGTAAACCTGGTAAAACCTTCCTGTATCAGCAGCTTCGCCTGCTCAGTACCGGAATAGATCTTTCTGCCAGATCTTTGCATCTCATTCATAAAATCCTCTTAGTTTATACTTTTTTAATGGTGCCTGGCACCCTAATCGTCGACGCGCTGGCGTGCGACTAGTTCGGCGAAGAAGCCGCCGTTTTGGATGAGTTTGTTGTAGCTGCCGTCTTCGATGATCTTGCCGTTGTCGAGTACCAGGATACGGTCGCACTGCTTGATCGTGGAGAGGCGGTGTGCGATGACGATACGGGTACACTTTAAGGAATCCATGGCTTCGGATACTCTCTTCTGGGTCATGTTGTCGAGGGCTGAGGTTGCCTCATCCAGGAAGAGGATCTTTGGCTTTGGAGCTACCGCTCTTGCGATCAGGATTCTCTGGCGCTGGCCGCCTGAGATACCACCGGAACCATCCTGGATGATCGTATGCATACCCATCGGCATATCACGGATATCATCAGCGATACCAGCGACCTCTGCTGCCTTCCATGCGTCATCCAGGGTAAGCCATGGTGCCGAAATCGTGATATTCGAAAAGATATCATCGCGGATCAGCTTACCGCTCTGAAGTACCACACCGATCTTACGGCGAAGGGACTTCTTATCCAGACTTTCCAGATCCTTCCCGTCATAATAAACCGCACCCATCTGAGGCTTCTCAAATCCCATCAGGATACGCATCAGGGTCGATTTACCGCAGCCGGTCTTGCCAACGATGGCAACATACTGTCCCGGTCTGATACGAAGGGAAATGTCATCCAATATCTTCTTTCCACCCTCTCCGTCATAGGCAAAGGACACATGGGATAATTCAATACGTCCGCCTAAAGAGGTAACGATCTCTCGCTCCTGTGAGATCTCAGGCTGTGCATCCATCAAAGGCTTAACGATCTCAAGAACCGGTCGGATCGTAGCGATCGTCTGCGCAATCCCTGCAAGAGAAGCAAATGCCGTTGAAACATAAGCATACGCCGCATTAAATGCATAATAATCTGCTACCGATACCCGGCTGACCACAGCCACATAATACATCAGTATCGTACCTGCAAGTCCGATCGCTGTTGTAATAACACTATTTAACTTCAACAAAGTCGGCGGGTTATACGTAAGCTCCGCTTCCTTTGCATAAAGATTCCCCCATCTGGCAAAGGCTCTCTTCTCCGAACCAGTCAGACGGATCTTCTGAATACCAGTGATCAGAGAATATACCATACCTTCTTCCTTGGAAGTAAGCTCCATCGCTGTTTTGCTTACCTTCATCTGAAGCACGATCGTAACCATACTGAAGATGAGAGAAACCAAAGTAACCAGGAGAGCCGGAAGCACCAGTGCCGGAGCATATGCAAAGATCTGGGTAACATACACAAGCGAAAACAGACCTGTGATACCTGTACTGAAAACTGCAGATACCAGACTGTTGCACAGTTCATTCATATACTGGACATGCTTGTTCAACTCACCGGCAGTATAATCCTTAAAGAACTCCGGTGGAAGCGATAACACCCTCATCATAGATGCAGACTGAACAGACAGGTTCAGCTTCATATTGATGCGGGAAAGCAAAAGCCCCTTAACAACAGAAAGCATCTGCGTGCTGATGGAAATACACGCCATAAAAAGCATGACAGCCAGAAGGAGATTTACCGAAGAATACGATACCACATCCGAAAACAGGATATGATTCAGCTTCGGTGTCAACATTCCAAGCAAGGTCACCCCTGCCATAGCCACGAAAAACCACAGGAAATCCGGGAATTCCAGTGTCTGCGCCATATAAGTGACAAGATCCTTTACGGAAATGGACCTAAGCGGGAACGGCTTATAAAATACAACAGCCTCTTCATCCAGCTGATCCTCATTATGTCTGTTTACCTTCACGGTCTTTCCGGTCTCAATATCAGTAAAGGTATAGCCACCCGTCAAACCAGGGATCAATGCCACTACCTTTCCATCACTCTTTCTGGTTCCCAGCATTGCGCCAATCGCATCTGCCTGCCAGCCCTTTTTCAGTTTTACAGAACGACGTGCGATACCACAAGGC
>JAGHUU010000106.1 GCA_018064695.1 Candidatus Blautia equi
TTCTTCTGTATGGCCATCAACCTGATGCTCTACGGACAGCTTCCAACTGTTGGAACCATGATCCTGTTCTGCGTGCTTCACGGCGTATTTGCAGTAGGTGCTCCTGGCGTACCTGGCGGAACCGTAATGGCTTCCCTTGGTATCGTAGTTTCCGTTCTTGGCTTTGACGCCACCGGAACCGCACTGATCCTTGCAATCTTTGCATTACAGGACAGCTTTGGTACCGCATGTAATGTAACCGGCGACGGAGCTCTCACCCTGATGCTCACCGGATATGCAGAGAAACACGGAATCAAAGAAAACTGATTCAAAGAATCATCCATAAAATAATAAAGGCCTGCAGCGCTGAAACATTTTCATCAGCGCCGCAGGCCTTTTTCGTTCAATAAGCAAATACTATATTATTAATTCTTCTTCGCACCGTTCTTAGGTCCCTCCTCCAGGATCTTATTAAATCTGGTGAGGAAGATGAAGGTTGTGATAGCAGCTGCCAGAATATCGCTGACAGGCTCTGCCAGGAATACGGCAAAAACCTTATTGTCAAAGAAATGAGGCAGGATAAAGATCAGCGGGATCAGCAGGATGATCTTTCGAAGGCAGGCCAGAAGCAGGCTGACTTTTGCCTGGCTGAGTGCCATAAAGCTCTGCTGGCAGGCCAGCTGGAAACCGGTGGAGAAGATACCGGCCATGTAAATACGAAGTGCCCATTCGGTATATCCCACCAGATCCTTGTTGGAGGTAAAGATACCGGCAAAGACGCCCGGAACTACCATAATGGCCAGCCAGAACAGTCCGGCGTAGATCACGCAGGTAAAGAACTGGGTGAAGAAGGTTTCCTTTACACGATCATTCTTTCTGGCACCAAAGTTAAAGCTGATAATAGGCTGTCCGCCCTGGCAGATACCGGAGAGCGGCATGGTGATGAGCTGAGATACACTGGTGATAATGGTCATAGCACCTACTGCCAGGTCACCGCCGTAGCGGGAAAGGCTGGAGGTAAAGCTGATAGAAAGAATACTCTCGGTGGAGAGCATAACAAATGTGCTGATACCAAGGGCAAGGCAAGGAAGAATGATGGATGGGATCAGCTTCATGTTTGCCGGTTTCAGGCGAAGGATGGTCTTCTTTCCGGTGAGGAAGCGGATGATCCAGATTGCGCTGACTGCCTGGGAAAGTACGGTAGCGGTTGCTGCACCGTTTACGCCCATCTTAAGACCGAAAATAAGGATCGGGTCCAGAATGATGTTGATGACAGCACCGATGACGGTGGTGAGCATACTGATCTGGGCAAAGCCCTGGGTGGTGATAAATGGATTCATACCCATAACCACCAGCACAAAGATACTTCCAAGGATATAAATACGCGCATAGGAAACGCCGTAAGGAAGAGTCACATCACTGGCACCGAAGAGGCGGAGCAGAGTAGGAGCTGTGATATAGAACAGCACGGTAAGAACTACTGCGGAACCAACCAGTACGGAGAAACAGTTTCCGATGATCTTCTCAGCGGTATCCTTATCATTCTGGCCCATGGCGATGGCTGCTCTTGGAGCACCGCCGGCGCCGGCCATCATGGCAAAGGCGTTTATGAGCATCAGGATCGGCATGAAAAGACCGACACCCGTCAGTGCGGAAGCACCGATATCCGGGATGTGTCCAATGTAGATTCGGTCTACGATATTGTATAATAAGTTAATGATCTGTGCCACAACAGCAGGAACTGCCAGCTGCAGCAGGAGCTTTTTGACACTGCCCGTGCCCATGTCCTGTTTAGGCTTCTGTGATTTTGCCATAGTAAGAACCCCTTTCCTGAATAAGATTTTGCTTATACAACATTATCTATATAGTAGCAAGAATAGACGATATTTACAAGCCAATTTCATTGGCACTTCCCTCTGTAAGTGATATAATAAAATTGTTCATTGGGAGATCGGGCGCTGTCATGTACAGAGTACAGCACAAAGCAGAACATGAGATATAATGCTTATGATGTGTCAATGAAGAAAATCGCGCCTTCGTGCAGAGAAACGGAAGCGCCGGGTAGAAACAGGTATAGAAGTATGAAAAGAAAAATTGCCGTATTTGCAAATGCATGGAGTATGAAAAACCTCAGTGATGCGCTGGTGGGCATAAAAGAATGTGCAAAGGAAAAGGACATGGATGTGTTTATTTTCCTCAGTCATGCTGCGCCGGGAAACAGTGAGGATGAGATGCGTGAAGAAAAAAGAATATATCAGCTTCCTGATCTGGCAGATTTTGATGCCGCGATCGTATTCTCCGCTTCCATGAATTTCATGGATCTGGTGCTGGGGATCCGTGACCGTGCAATACAGGCTGGAATTCCCGCAGTCAGTGTGGGAATCAGAATAGAAGGCATGGGATACGTGGGTACCGACCATGAGGACAGTATGTGCGAGCTTGTAGAACATCTGGTTACAGAGCATCAGGTCCGTACCATAAGATTCATGGCAGGACCAAAAGGCCACGAGCATTCCGAGCTTCGAATCGCAGGTACCCGGAAAGTGTTTGAAAAGCATGGAATCCCCTTCCATGAGGAGGACATTTTTTACAGTGACTGGAGTGCCTCCGTTGCAGCAGCTGAAGTAAAAAGAATCCTGACCGATCAGAATGCTTCCCTTCCGGATGCGATCATCTGCGCCAACGATACACTGGCCATGCCGGTGTGCATTCAGATAGAAAAACACGGCTATAAGGTTCCCGATGATGTGATCGTAACAGGCTTTGATGACAGCTTCGATGGACAGGTCTTTTATCCGGCTATTGCCACAGTAGGTCAGAGCGACTACGAACTTGGAAAATATGTATTTCGATCCGTATGGGAAGCGATCCAGGGAAATCCGACAGAGGAATTTCTTCTGAAGAGCTATTTTGTGGCAAATGAGAGCTGCGGCTGCCACAGTGATAAGACAGATGTTTCCCGCCGGCAGGTCTGCCAGAATTATTTCCCGGATAAAGTGGAGGATATCAAGTTCGGCTGGGGAAACAAGTGGCTGTCAGAGATGATCTTAAGTGCAGAGAATATCAGTCAGATCAAAACAAATCTGAACAATTATCTGGCCCAAAGTGAGAGCTTTTACAGAACCTCTTATTTTCTGCAGGATATGACTGCCGGAGAATATCTGGAAGGAAAAGAAATTGACAAAAACAGCCCGGGATACTCAGAGGAACTGAAGGTATGGGCTTCCGCAAACGCCGGTAAGATCATTCCGTGTGATAAGATCTCAAGAAGAGAGCTGATTCCCGGATATAAAAAAGAAGAGGGCGTTACACATATGTATATGTTCCTGCCGCTTCACTTTGAGACCTGTATTTTTGGTTATCTGGTTCTGGATGACTGGATGGAAGGCATTGAATCAGGAAAGATCAAAGTCTTTATGGACAGCCTGAACATGAATCTGGATAAGCTGAAGCAGAACATGGTTCTGGAAAACCTGAATGCCAGACTGCG
>JAGHUU010000097.1 GCA_018064695.1 Candidatus Blautia equi
CATCAGATGATGGATTTCATGGAGCAGAGCGGTGTTCCGCTTAAGGTGGAGCGCGGAAACCGTGTATTTCCGGAATCCGACCATTCCTCCGATGTGATCCGCGCTCTTGAAAGACGCATGAAGAGGGCCGGCGTGAATATTCACCTGAATACCGGCGTAAGAAGTCTCTGGACAGAGGATGATCACATTTACGGTGTCCAGCTGATGGATGGAAAGAGATATCCATTTGATCAGGTACTGGTTGCAACCGGTGGATTTTCCTACCAGACTACCGGTTCCACAGGCGATGGATATCGATTTGCAGAGGCAACCAGACATAAGGTTACGGAACTGAATCCTTCACTGGTGCCGCTGCTCACAAAAGAAGACTATATTCCAAAGATGGCAGGTCTGTCTCTTAAAAATACCGGACTTACCATTAAGAACGGAAAAAAGACTCTTTATCAGGATTTCGGAGAGATGCTTTTCACCCATGTGGGTGTCAGCGGACCTATGATCCTTTCCGCCAGTGCCCATTGGGGAAAGAACTGGAAGGCGGAGGAATTGCAGGCTTATCTGGATCTGAAACCGGCTCTCACTTTAGAGCAGCTGGATGCACGTATTCTGAAAGAATTCGAGGCAGGTCAGAATAAACAGTTCAAGAATGTGATCAGTGTGCTGTTCCCAAGCTCCCTGACTCCGGTTATTGTAGAACTCAGCGGTATTTCCCCTGATAAACTGGTGCACGAGATCACCAGGGAGGAGAGAAGACATTTCGCAGAGCTCACCAAGGCATTTCCTTTTACAATTGTCGGCAGAGGAGAGTTTAAGGAGGCCATCATTACCAAGGGCGGCGTATCCGT
Organism: Candidatus Blautia equi; assembly: GCA_018064695.1. GTDB lineage: Bacteria > Bacillota > Clostridia > Lachnospirales > Lachnospiraceae > Blautia_A > Blautia_A equi. Next base: position 843 of record JAGHUU010000097.1, read on the forward strand.
TAAGGATGTAAGCCCGAATACCATGGAATCCAAACTGGTTTCTGGATTATACTTTATTGGAGAAGTGCTGGATCTGGATGCGGTTACGGGAGGTTATAATCTCCAGATCGCCTGGTCCACAGCGTATCTTGCGGCACAGTCCATCAATGAAATGGCTGAATAAAGATTATATTATCATTTTTATATATTTAGATAAGGAGAGAATCGATCATGATCTGTAATATTGCAATCGATGGACCTGCAGGAGCAGGAAAGAGCACCATCGCCAAGAGAGTAGCAAAAGAATTATCTTTTATCTATGTAGACACCGGCGCGATGTATCGCGCAATGGCTCTTTACATGACAAGAAACGGTGTGACACCTGACCATCCGGACCGTATTCCGGAGCTGGCATCCGGCGCAGATATCTCTATTGAGTATCAGGATGGCGTGCAGATCGTGCTCTTAAATGGAGAGAACGTAAATGCATACCTCAGAACCGAAGCAGTAGGAAACATGGCTTCCGTAAGCTCCGCTGTTCCTGAAGTTCGTGCGCATCTTCTGAACCTGCAGAGAGATCTGGCTGCCAAGCAGAGCGTTGTTATGGACGGCCGCGACATTGGAACCACCATTCTTCCAAATGCGCAGGTAAAGATCTACCTCACCGCAAGCTCCGAAACCCGTGCCAGAAGACGTACTCTGGAACTGACCGAGAAGGGCGAGACCTGTGATCTGAAACAAATCCAGGCTGATATTGAGGACCGCGATGAGCGCGATAAAAACCGTGCAGTATCCCCATTAAGACAGGCAGAAGACGCTGTTCTGGTGGATTCCTCTCTTATGACCATCGAAGAGGTTGTGGATGCGATCCTTTCTGTATATAAAGAGAAGATGTGTAATTGAGGTGACAGGATCATGGAAGTAAAAGTGGCTAAGACAGCCGGCTTTTGTTTTGGCGTGAAAAGGGCAGTGGATAAGGTTTATGAGCTCATTGACAGCGGAATCAAACCAATCTACACATTTGGCCCTATTATTCATAATGAGCAGGTGGTTGCGGATCTGGAGCAGCACGGCGTTTTCGCCATCACGGAGGAGCAGTTGGATGACCTGAAGGAGGGCACAGTTGTGCTCCGTTCCCACGGTGTGGAGAAACGAATTTACGACAAACTGGAGGCGCTCGGCATTCATTATGTGGACGTTACCTGCCCGTTTGTTCTTAAAATTCACCGCATTGTGGAAGAGAAGGGAAAGCAGGGTGCGCATGTGGTAATTCTTGGTGATCCGGATCATCCGGAGGTGAAGGGAATCTGCGGATGGTGCACAGGTCCATACACTGTGATCAGGGATACCGAGGACGCAGAAGCCTTTGTTCCAGATGTGAAAAAACCTTTAAGTGTAGTGTCACAGACTACATTTAATTTTAACAAATTTAAAGATATAGTTGAAATTCTACGGAATAAAATGTATAATGAATCTGTTTTAGAATATTTTGACGTATTACATACTATTTGCAACGCTACCGAAGAAAGGCAAAAAGAAGCCAGAGAGATAGCCGGAGCAGTAGACACTATGCTTGTCATTGGCGGCAGGAACAGTTCTAATACTCAAAAGCTCTTTGACATATGTAGACATGAATGCGACAATACTTACTATATACAATCACCTGTTAACTTGGTTCCGGATATGTTCCAATGCAGTAGTTATGTAGGTATTACAGCCGGGGCATCAACCCCAAAGAAAATTATTGAGGAGGTTCAAGAACATGTCAGAATTAAGTTTTGAACAGATGCTGGAAGGATCTGTAAAGACCATCAGAAACGGAGAGATTGTACAGGGTACAGTCATCGACGTTAAGGAAGACGAAATCATCCTTAACATTGGATACAAAGCTGATGGAATCATCACCAAAGGTGAGTACTCTAATGATTCTTCAGTAGTCCTTGCTAATGCTGTACATCCTGGAGACACCATGGAAGCTAAGGTTCTCAAGGTTAACGATGGCGAAGGACAGGTGATTCTCACTTACAAGAGACTCGCTGCAGAAAAAGGAAACAAACGTCTTGAGGAAGCTTTCGAGTCCCAGGAAGTTTTAAAAGCACCAGTTACCCAGGTACTGGATGGTGGTCTCTGCGTTAACGTAGAGGAGACCAGAGTATTCATCCCGGCAAGCCTTGTATCTGACTCTTTCGAGAGAGATCTGAGCAAATACGCTGGACAGGAGATCGAATTCGTTATTACCGAGTTCAATCCTAGAAGACATCGTATCATTGGTAACCGCAAGCAGCTTCTGGTTGCTGAGAAAGCAGCTAAACAGAAAGAGCTTATGGAGAAGATCGCTGTAGGCGATAAAGTAGAAGGAACCGTTAAGAACGTAACCGATTTCGGTGCATTCATCGACCTCGGCGGCGCTGATGGACTTCTTCACATCTCCGAGATGAGCTGGGGCAGAGTAGAAAGCCCTAAGAAAGTCTTCACTGTAGGACAGGCTCTCAACGTTCTTATCAAAGAGATCAACGGCGAGAAGATCGCTCTTTCCCTTAAATTCCCAGAGGAGAACCCATGGATGACCGCAGCTGAGAAATTCGCTGTAGGCAACGAGGTTACCGGTAAAGTAGCTCGTATGACCGACTTCGGTGCATTCGTAGAGCTCGCTCCTGGAATCGATGCACTCCTTCATGTATCCCAGATCTCCCGTGAGCACGTAGCTAAACCAGCTGACGTTCTTGCAATCGGACAGGAGATCACCGCTAAAGTCGTAGACTTCAACGGAGAGGACAAGAAGATCAGCCTTAGCATGAAAGCTCTTGAGGCTCCAGCACCAGTTGAGGAAGAGGCTCCTGTAGAGGAATAATTCTTAACAAAAAATCAGAGATACCGCAAATGCGGTATCTCTTTTTTGTTTTGCTCTTTTTACTTTGATAAGTATACGATCATAAATGGAATCGTGTGTCTCAGATAATCTATATGCTTTTCTTTCTGTGCCAGAAAGTCTTCACTAAATGGAAACCATGTATAGCAGGTCTCAAGGGTACAGGCCTGTTTTAAAGATTTATCAATATAAGT
>JAGHUU010000142.1 GCA_018064695.1 Candidatus Blautia equi
CTTCTCTTATCAGCACATAATCCACCGTTTTTCCGGTCATAAACACGAATCTTCTGGCGGTAATTCTCAGCTTCATCCAGATAAGCCGACGTTCCTATCAGATAATTATCATCCAGTTTCCATAAATATTCATTGGAAAACGGCTTGTCAAATACAGTAACCGTATATGGATCCTCTATATCTGCCAGATACCACCTGTCCTCCGATCCATAATTGATCCATTCCCCGGCTAATTCACGGCTTATAGTCAGAAAGCCCAGCTTCTCTATGGAATCATCTGTCAGGTTCACTGAAATCAGAGAACTGTTAAACCACTCATCATACAGAGAAAAGTATGCCTTTCCCTCTCGTTCACACAAGAAAGAACCGGAGACTGCCCCTTCAGCGAAAATCGTTTTTACTGCTTCTCCTTCACGATAGAGCACAAGTTCTGAATTCTCTGTCACAACCCAGATATCACCGTCATCCGAACTTCCCAGAACTTCTCTGCAGGCGAGATTCGCCTTCTGCACTTCCTCAAGTTTTGAGTCAAAGATGGTGAAATCTCCGCTCCAGTCAACGTTTATGACCCGACCGCCTGAGAGCAGACCATACTGGCCCTGAAACTGTTCTACATCTCTGCTTATCGCTTCCTCCGGATGTAACAGTGGGAACAGAAGCAGCTTTCCGGAAGGCATCATATGCTCTACGCCGAACTCACCCTCAAAGCCCTCTTCTGAATAATCGTGCATGAGCAGCAGAACATAACCATCTTTCAGATAAGCATCTCCAACAGCATATCCTTCTGTATCTACATTGGTGAGCTTATAAACCTGATCTATAGAGGTCTTTTCATAGAGCTCTGCAAGGTAAGCCGTCGCGGGTGCTGCAGATTCTGCCCCTGTATTTTCTCCAAAAGTAGTCCCGCAACAGGCACCTGCCATGCAAAAACAAATAATAGTCAGCATCATGGATTTCATGAATCGTTTTATACTCATACAGAAATACTCCCTTCACATTACTTCCCTGCTAATTTGTTTCATTCTACCACATTTGTCTATGGTTCACCATAATGGAAAAAGTGCCTGCCATAAAAGCAGACACTCCTAATATAAGCTAATTCCATATATCCCTCTGTCAAATGATAAAAGGGGCCCATATTCAAAACGACATCAAAACTCTCATCCTCACGATATTTCATAATAATTTACTACTTCATTACTCATAAAATCAACCCTGCCAATTCAAATCTGTTGTACCTTTGATTAACCTGCTTATTTTTCAGCATTTATCTCGCTCATAATTTCATCAACAAATGTTAATAGATAATCATGACGAACCTGGGCAATTCTTTTTCCCTCTTCTGTATTCATCTCATTTTTTAACAATAACAGTTTGTCTTCAAAATGCTGTATAGAGTCCATGATTGAACGCCCATGCGCTCCACCATAGGCAAAAGTCCGCGCAATCCCTATCGCCCCCATTGCATCCAGCCGGTCTGCATCCTGTACGATTTTTCCTTCAATTGTTTTAGGTGTAACACCTCTGTTTTTACTAAAGGAAACTCCATTGATTATTTCACAGATCTGTTCAACAACTTCGAGATCCACATTCTGCTGAGTTAAAAAGGTTCGTGCATTATAATTATTCTCCGTATTAAACAACTTATGGTCATCCGCATCATGAAGCAACGCTGCCAGAGAAACAACAAATCGATTACAATGCTGTTCCGTTTCCGCAATCAAAAGTGCGTTATTATATACTCTTAATGTATGCTCAGAATCATGCCCACTGTAATCCCCTGAAAAAAGAGAATCAATAAATACCTTTGCTTCTTCTATAATCTGTTTTTCATCCATCATTTCAACTCTATCCAACGGCATATTCTTCTCCTCTTTATAAATCATATCTGTGATAAGATATTTTTCCATCTTTATGGGATTTTCATTTCAGTTGGTTACAATTTATAACCAACTCATTTCCCGTATTAACTATCGCAGAATACCATTCTTTATCCTAAGCAGTTTCTTCTTAAGAAACTCCGCCACGCCGTCCTCGTCGTTGCTTTTGATGATGATATCTGCGGCCTCCTTCGCGCTTTTAATGGCGTTTGAGACAGCGGCGCCGATTCCGCAGTTTTTCAGGGATTCAATATCATCATTGTCATCGCCAAAGAACACTGCTTCTTCAGGTGAAATGCCAAGGCTGTCAAGCGCTGCGCGGATTCCGTTCCACTTTGTTGCCTGTTTGCTCATAATCTGGAAAAGAACCCCGTCTGCCACAGATGCGTATGTATCATCTGTCAGAATCTGATCCATATATTCATGTAAATCAAGCTCATTGGAGCTTACGATTATTTTATAAAATACATCCGGCAATGGAGCTTCTGAGAGTTTTTCAAAGACTGTCGGCTGCCACTGCGGTATGTCAACATTTGAAAAGATACCATCTTCGGTTTCCAGAGAAACAATTACGCCCTCAATATCTTCAAGCTTCTGCAGCATTTGCAGAACACTTTTCTTCGGTATGGAATAATTCAGCTCCTTTGAATGAAAAACCGTTCTGGCTCCATTCAGCGTTATCAATACATCAAATCCTATTTTCTCCTGATACTGCGTAATAGCCCGCTCCGGTCTCGCTGTTGCTGCCACCAGCAAAATGCCCTTTTCCCTGCAGCTTTTTAACACCTTTACCGTGTCATCAGATACACTTTTATCTGTATGTAACAATGTCCTGTCCAGATCAGTAATAACCGCCTTCATATTCTCACCCTCTTTCTCGCAATACCTGCTGATAAATCAGATTAACAATTTCTAATCGTCATTGATCATTTATTTCGGCTCAATATAACCTTCATCGATCTCCTGCATGGCGGCGATCATGGAATCTTTTAATGTCTCCCGCAGCAGGTAGGAGATCTGTTCCCCCATTTTAGTATCGGTGCGGATCTGCGTAAGCGTTCTGTTGGATTCCGCATTGGCGATGACAATGATTCCGTCTGTGCCGGAGCCGGTGGCTTCGTCTTCGGAATAGCAGCTCTGTATGTTCAGTTCATGAATGGCAGCCGCCTTGGCTTCCGATAGGACCATGATGGCTCCCGCCAGTGCGCCGGGGCTGAGAGCCGTGTCAATATGCAGAATGATGTTAATAGTTCCGGGTTTGGGAAATATCCTTCCCTCTTTCACCAGAACAAATTCTTTTTCATAGGTTTCCGATAGCGCATCCACAGAGGAAAACATCCCGTTTTCCTCCCATAAAGTGGCGGGATCGCCGGCGCACCTGGCATTCTTATTGATTCCTCCGGTGAGCAGCAGTGTCACGGTAATTCCATTTACCATGATCCGTGCTGTCCGCATTCTGTCCATAAAACAGGCTGTAGACAGACCGGCAGCGTGTTCCGGATCCAGGCCGGCAGACCGGGCTACATATGCAAGATGCTCTTCGTAAGTATCCCCGTACATGCGGCAATACCGCGTGATCGGTTCCATATCACAATGATTAAATACGGCTGTCAGGTCTTCACGGATTCCTCCGCCCAGAGGACTGGTACAGATCACCGATCGCTTCCCCGAAAACTGTACGATCACTTCCGATTCCCTGCGGATAACACGGTCCCCATTGGACAGCTGATCCAATGCGGTATTCTTCGACAGGCTGTTCTTCTCATTCACTCCATTGTCCATACAAATCCCTCATCCACTGATAGACATCCATTGCATAAACCGGGTTTATGATCTCCGGGGTAATAATTTCTTCAATCGCTCCATAAGCCACAGTCTTTCCTTTCTGAAGGAGCACGCCGTGTGTTCCGTATGCCCTTGCAAGGCTCAGATCATGAACGACGGAGATGACGGTTCTGCCTGTGGTTTCTCTCCATTTTTCAATCAGCTCAAATACCTGTTTCTGATAGACCAGATCCAGATGATTGGTAGGCTCATCCAGAATCATGATCTCCGGATCCTGCGCCAGAAGCTGGGCCAGAAAGGTTCGCTGCAGCTCACCCCCGGAAAGAGTCAGGATGGACTGCTTTCGATAGGCGTCCATGCCGGTGAGTGCCAGGGCTCTCTCCACCAGTTCTTCACTTTCATCTTTCCCGGAAGAAAACAGTCCCTGTTTGTGGGCATATCTTCCCAGTCCTACAACCTCCTCCACAGTAAATCCATATCCCACATAGTGATTCTGCAGAAGAATTCCAATTTTCGCTGCCAGATCTTTTCTTTTATACTGTTTCACATTTTTTCCGTCCAGCAGGATCTCTCCATCATAGCTGATGCCGCCGCTGATGGCATTTACCGTGGTGGATTTTCCGGAGCCGTTTGGACCCATGATCATCAACCACTCACCGGGGTTCACCCGGAAGCTGATCTGATCGAGGATTGTCTTGCTGCCGTAATTAACAGACAGATTTTTTATTTCCAGCATCCTATTGCCCCTTTCTGGTGTGATAGAAGATGTAGATGAAGCTGACCGCACCTGCCAGAGAAGTCACAACACCGATGGGCAGTTCTCTTGGACTGGCGATGGTTCTGGAGATCAGATCCGCAGCCAGAAGAAAATAGGCCCCGCCAAACATGGAAACGGGAAGCAGAACCTTATGGTTAGGCCCCGTGAAACGGCGGAACATATGGGGAGTCACCAAACCCACAAATCCAATGCAGCCGCTGATAGATACACTGACACCGATCAGCACACTGACCGTGATGAGCACCAGAAGCTTGACTCTTTTTACATCTACACCAATATTTCTGGCGTTGTCCTCGCCTATGGCAAAGGCATTCAGTTCCTGCGCAATTCCAAACAGAAGACCGCCGCAGATCAGCAGCGTGATGCCAAGCAGCGCCGCATCCCGATAGTTGGTTCCCTGCAGTGATCCCATGGTCCAGAAGGTGATGGTCTTCAGTTTTTCGCCCGCAAAGGTGATGATCAGACTGGAAAAACTGCTGGCAAACATAGAAAAAATAACGCCGATCAGCAATATGGTATTGGTGGACAAAGACGCATCCAGCTTATAAGCAAGGGAAAGAATAAGGAGCAGGGAGAAAAAAGAAAAGAGGATGGCCATAATAGTAGTGCTTCCAAAGGGAAGCCCCGGAATCACCAGACCAAAAGCCATGGCGATGACTGCGCCCAGGGATGCTCCGGAAGAGATTCCCAGAGTGGATCCGTCTGCCAGAGGATTCTTTAAAAGGCCCTGCATAACTGCACCGCTTAATGAGAGTGCGGCTCCCACAAACATGACACACAGAACACGGGGCAAACGGATCGGCAATATAATACTGGACGCCAGCTTTACGGTCTCCTGACTCTTTCCTGTGATCGCATTACCAAATACCTGCAGAGTGTCGCGAAATGGAATCATCACGCTGCCGATGCAGGTACACAGGGTTACAATTATAAACAAAATGATAGAAAAACAAAGAAATTCCCGGATTCCGAATTTCCTCAGAGGCTCTTTTTTCCTGTCTTTCATAATTCTCCTTCAAATCAAAAAGAGCTGCCGCACTTATGGCTCTGTCAAAGTATGGACAAATCCTAAGTGGAGCAGCTCTAAAGTATTATCTTATAATATTTTTATTATGCAGCCGGCTGTTCTTCCGCAGCTGCTTCTCCGTAGATGAAATCATAGAGCATGCCCACGCCGTCGGCAAGTCTTGGGCCCGGACGGGATAATTCGTTGTTTGGAAGATTCAGGATGCTCTGCTCTTTGACTGCAGTGAGCTCTTCCCAACCGCTTCTCTTCATGATTTCTTCTTCAGGGGTATCACCCTCACCCCGGTTCATGGTGATGGTCATAATATGATCCGGATTTCTTTCAATTACCTGCTCTTCGGAGATTGCGCCCCAGCCTTCCACATCGGCAAAGATGTTTGTAAGGCCCAGCATCTCAGCTGCCTCATTCATGAAGGTGTGATTTCCTGCGGTCCAGAGACCCCATTCAAGAGGAGATACTTCAAAGTAGATGGAACCGCCTTCCTGCTCAGCAGCTTTTTCCTTCAGGTCCGCAAAGGTATTCTGCATGCTTTCGCATAAGGAAGCTGCCTCAGCCTCGCTGCCGGTTAAGGTGCCGATCATATTGATGGCGGTATATACGCCTTCAATATCCTGGGCATCGCTGACAACTACTGCAATGCCGGCGCTTTCCAGTGCGGCTACCTGCTCCTCAGTCTGAGCCATGGTGCTCATAATGAGAACCTGAGGGTCAAGTGCGATGATCTCTTCGATGTTGGTATCTGCACCGGAAGCTACAGCCGGAACATCAAATACCTCGGCAGGATAATCGCAATACTCGCCTCTTCCTACCAGAAGGTCGCCTTTTCCAAGTGCGTAGAGGATCTCACAGTCAGATGCGGTCAGAGCTACTACGCGCTCTGCCGGCTGATCCAGGTGGATCTCTTTACCGGTCATATCGGTTACGGTGATTTCTTCTGCAAATGCAGTGGTACCGGCAAGGATAAGCATGCTGCTTACTGCCAGACCTGCAAATGCCAGTCTTGTCTTATTGCTCATTTTCATGTCTCCTTTCGCTTTCATCGGAAGCTACGTGTGATGCTTATCGGGCAGGTTTCCTGACTTACAGTTTCCCGTTACTGACCTTCTCACAGCTATCGCCGCAATGGATTTACTTTCAGTAACAACCTGTATACAGTGACCGGATCGCTCAGGACTCTCACCTGATTCCCTCTCTTTTCTACCGGATACGGCAGAAAATCACCCGACAAGTGCAATATTTAATTGTCAACTTATTCTAACACACGGCATATTGAATGTACAGCACCAGCTGTTATAAGTTCTCGATCCAGGATATAAATTTATCCAGGGTCCTGTTCTCGTCTCTGGTCTCCAGAAACAGGCCTGCCGTATACCATGAATG
>JAGHUU010000121.1 GCA_018064695.1 Candidatus Blautia equi
GTGTACTTAAGGAGAAGGATGCAAATTTCACCGGTGCCGATATCAGAAACGATATGACTGCCGTTGTATCTATCAAACATCCGCAGCCTCGTTTTGAGGGACAGACAAAGACCAAGCTAGATAACCAGGATGCCTCCAAGGCCACCGCAAAGGTAGTGGGAGAGCAGATGGTATTCTACTTTGACCGAAATCTGGAGAATCTGAAATCCATTCTTTCCTGTGCCGAAAAGGCAGCCAAGATCCGTAAGACTGAGGAGAGAGCAAAGACAAATCTCCTCACCAAACAGAAATATTCCTTTGATTCCAACGGAAAGCTGGCCAACTGTGAGAAGAAGGATCCAAAGCTCTGCGAGATCTTTATCGTTGAGGGAGATTCTGCGGGCGGCTCCGCAAAAACAGCCCGTGACCGTAACTATCAGGCCATTCTTCCGATCAGAGGTAAGATCCTGAACGTTGAGAAGGCTACCATCGATAAGGTCCTTGCCAATGCCGAGATCAAGACCATGATCAATGCCTTTGGCTGCGGCTTTTCCGAGGGCTACGGAAACGACTTTGACATCAGCAAGCTCCGCTATGATAAGATCGTCATCATGGCCGATGCCGATGTGGACGGTGCCCATATCTCCACATTGCTCCTGACATTGTTCTACCGCTTTATGCCGGAGCTGATCTACGAGGGACATGTATATATTGCCATGCCGCCTCTTTATAAAGTTATGCCTAAGAAGGGTGCCGAAGAGTATCTTTACGACGACAAGGCACTGGAAAAATACAGAAAGACCCATAAGGCAGGTTCCTTTACCCTGCAGCGTTACAAAGGTCTGGGTGAGATGGATGCAGAGCAGCTCTGGGAGACCACTTTAAATCCTGAGACCCGTATGATGAAGCGCGTGGAGATCGAGGATGCCCGTCTGGCCTCCAATGTGACGGAGATCCTTATGGGAAGTGAGGTTCCGCCTCGTAAAGCCTTTATTTACGAGCACGCTACCGATGCGGAACTGGATATTTAAGGGAAGGGGATAGATTATGGAGACAAAACAGGAAAATGTCATCCGCACAGACTATGCGGAGCTGATGCAGAAATCCTATATTGACTACGCCATGAGTGTCATCATTTCCCGTGCCCTTCCGGATGTCCGCGACGGACTGAAGCCGGTACAGAGAAGAACACTGTACGATATGTATGAGCTTGGAATCCGCTACGACAGACCATACAGAAAGTGCGCCCGTATCGTAGGTGATACCATGGGTAAATATCATCCGCATGGTGACAGCTCTATCTATGATGCATTAGTCGTTATGGCCCAGGATTTCAAGAAGGGCAAGACTCTTGTGGACGGCCACGGAAACTTTGGCTCTATTGAGGGCGACGGCGCGGCTGCCATGCGATACACAGAGGCCCGTCTGGAAAAGCTCACCCAGGAGGTATTCCTGGAGGACCTGGATAAAGACGTAGTAGACTTTATGCCGAACTTTGACGAGACAGAGAAGGAGCCGGTGGTTCTCCCTGTCCGTATCCCGAATCTTCTGGTAAACGGAGCGGAGGGTATTGCCGTAGGTATGGCTACCAACATTCCGCCTCATAACCTGGGAGAGGTCATTGATGCGGTAAAAGCATATATGAATGACAATGAGATCAGTGTCAAAGGTCTCATGAGATATATTAAGGGACCGGATTTCCCAACAGGCGGTCTGGTTGTCAATAAGGACGACCTTCGCTCCATCTATGAGACCGGTGCCGGAAAGCTTCGCCTTCGCGGCCGCGTGGAGGTGGAAAAATTAAAAGGCGGCAGACAGCAGCTGGTTATTACGGAAATCCCGTATACCATGTTGGGTGCCAACATTGGTAAGTTTTTAAATGATGTGGCCGCTCTTGTGGAGAGCAAGAAGACCACGGATATTATTGATATCTCCAACCAGTCCTCCAAAGAGGGCATCCGTATTGTTCTGGAGCTTCG
>JAGHUU010000129.1 GCA_018064695.1 Candidatus Blautia equi
TAAGAGGAAGGGACTTAGGAATGAACTGCTTGGCTACCTCAGAGTCTTCCCTCAAGAATGCCGTTCTTCTGGTTTCTGGAAATTGCATTCAGCATGGAAGCTGCCAGTGTGGTTCTCATAAGGGAAAGATCCTGGTTGATTGGGTTGAGGATCTTAATTGCATTTCTCTCAGGTGCATCAGCCGGAAGCTTCAGGAGATCCAGATCTGCAGGGGAGAAGAAGGAATAATGGATGCACTCGTGGATACCTGCGGAGCAGAGAGTTTTCTTAAGTGCGAACTCGCCCTTCTGCTGCTGATTGTATCCACCTACGGTAACCTGTGCGGATGGCATCAGAGTAGGAACGATTGCATCATAGCCATACATACGGATGACTTCCTCAGCCACATCAGGATATCTCTCAACATCGTTCTCTCCCTCAGGAAGCATATCCTCGCGGTATGCAGGAACGTTGATGGTGAGCTCATCGCCGTTTACGGATGGGTTGAAGTTCAGTCTTCTCATGATATCTACCATATCCTCTGCAGGAACGGTGATACCAAGAACGCCGTTAACTTTGTTCATGCTTACGGTCATTGGGGTTGGCTCAAGAGAGTTTCCGGTATTTACATCCACATGAGTAGCGGAAACCTTACCGCAGCCAAGCTCCTCGATGAGGTGCAGCGCACGCTTCATACCAAGTACTGTGGAGTACTCATCTACGCCCTTCTCGTATCTTGCACTTGCATCGGTGCTCTTTCCAAGGGAACGTGCAGTCTTTCTTACGTTGTCACGCATGAATTTAGCGGACTCGAACATTACAGAAGCGGTGGTATCGCGGATCTCGGAATTCAGACCACCCATAACGCCTGCAAGTGCTACCGGTTTCACACCGTCACAGATTACAAGGTTTGCATTGGTCATCTCATATTCCTGCTCATCCAGGGTAACGATCTTCTCGCCGTCTGCCGCTCTTCTGACCTCGATCTTGTTTCCTTCCAGGAAGGAGCAGTCAAATGCATGCATAGGCTGACCGATCTCTTTTAATACATAGTTGGTGATATCTACGATGTTGGAGATAGCCGCCATACCTACAAGCGCCAGACGGCGTTTCATCCATGCAGGGGACTCTTTGATCTCAACATCATATACATAATGTGCGCTGTATCGAGGACAGAGATCAGGAGCGGAAACTTCAACAGTGAAGCCTTCCTTAACGACCTCAGTCTCGGTATAGTCGGTAGCAGGCATTTTCAGCTCTTTGTTCAGCATAGCCGCAACTTCTCTTGCGATACCAAGAATACTCTGGCAGTCAGGTCTGTTTGCGGTGAGGGAGATATCAAAGATCCAGTCATCCAGTCCTACGATTGGAAGTACATCTGCACCGATCTCAGCATCCTCAGGAAGAACCAGAAGTCCGTTGTAGCCTGCGCCCGGGTAAAGATCCTCGGTAAGACCAAGCTCAACGCCGGAGCAGAGCATACCGCAGGACTCGTATCCGCGGAGTTTGCCTTTTTTGATGGTTGCTACGCCTTCTACGGTCTTGTGATCTTTAGCGGTAGCATATACGGTAGCGCCTACAAGTGCCAGAGGGAATTTTCCGCCTGCCTTTACATTGTCAGCACCGCAGCATACCTGGAAGGTACCGTGAGGACCTGCATTTACGGTAGTTACATGAAGGTGTGTCTCAGGAATAGGCTCACAGGTCTCCACATATCCTACTACGATATTGCTTACGTCTTTTCCAAGCTGGTATTTCTCCTCAACCTCGAAACCTGCGTCGAAGAGTTTTTTCTCCAGCTCGTCTGGTGTTACATCTATATCTACATAATCTTTAAGCCAGCTTAATGGTAAAATCATAATGAAACCTCCGTCCCTGTTATTTCTCGCTGATCTGTTTCAGCACTCTGATATCAGAATTGAAAAGAAGCTTGATGTTGTTGATGCCGTATTTCAGCATGGCGATACGCTCGATACCCATACCGAAAGCAAAACCACTGTACTCCTCGGAATCAATTCCGCAGTTCTCAAGAACCTTCTTGTTTACCACACCGGCACCAAGGATCTCGATCCAGCCGGTATGTTTGCAGAGGTTACAGCCTTTACCGCCGCATACGAAGCAGCTTACGTCAACCTCAACAGATGGCTCGGTGAATGGGAAATAAGACGGACGAAGACGGGTGGTTGCACCCTCTCCGAATACCTTCTGTACAAATACATCCAGCATGCCTTTCAGGTCGCCAAGGGTGATTCCCTTGTCTACAACAAGACCTTCCATCTGGCTGAACATTGGAGAATGGGTTGCGTCATCATCAGAACGGAATACCTTACCAGGGGAAAGGATCCTGATTGGCGGCTGTTTCTTCTCCATTACATGGATCTGACCTGCGGAGGTCTGGGTTCTTAAAAGGAACTCAGGGGACAGGTAGAAGGTATCCTGCATATCTCTTGCAGGGTGATCCTGTGGTGTATTTAAAGCGGTGAAGTTGTAGTAATCATTCTCGATCTCAGTACCTTCGAAGATCTCAAATCCCATACCGGCGAAAATATCAACCAGCTGGTTTTTGATAAGGGTGTTTGGATGAAGGTTTCCGATCTCAACAGGCTCAGCAGGAATGGTAAGGTCGATCTTCTCCTTCTCATATCTGCGCTGAAGCTCCAGTGCGCTCATCTTCTTTTCCATGTCGGCAAAAAGGCCGAGTGCCCATTCCTTCAGATCATTGACGGATTTACCGTATCCGGCTCTTTCCTCCGGAGCAAGGTTTTTCATTTCCTTCATCAGCTCGCTGATCTTACTTTTTTTACCCTCAAGATAGACATTCTTGAATTCATAGAGTTCCTTGGAGCTTTTTAAAACAGCGATCTCATCCTGAATCTTATCTTTTAAAGCGGTAAGATTCTCTGTTACTTTGTTGTCCAGCATATTTCTATCCTCTTTCTGTAAAATATTGTTTGATACTATGGCGTTTTTAAAATAAAAAAAGTCCCATAGTATACGATATACTATGGGACGAAAGAATCCGCGGTACCACCCATGTTCAACTGCCGTGCGGCAATTGCACTCCTTTTGCTTTAATGCAGCAACTACATCCGCTTAACTCATATCGCTATAATTTTCACGGAAAACTCCAGTGCTGAAATTCATCCACAGCTGACTGGCCCGCTCACACCTGTCCGGACCTCTCTGAAAATCACATCTGCAAACTACTTACACACCTTCAAAGTCCTAGACATTATAAATGTTTTTCCGATCAAAGTCAATATTTAATCTAATACAGCGTCTCTGCGAATCCTCTATCTGTTCTCAAAATACGCGTTGATCTCCGCTCCCCAGAGAAGCAGGATCATGCACACATCCAGCCATAGAAGGATCAGAAGGATCATGGCCAGACTGCCGTACATATTTTCAAATCCTGGGAATATTCTGAAATATACAGAGATAAAATCAGATAAAAGCAGCCATGAAACGGATGTAAACACTGCGCCCGGAATCTGATTTCTGAATCTGGTCTTTCTGTTTGGAAGAACCTTATAGAGCAGTTCAAAAATCACAAACAGCACCAGAAGCAGGATCAGCGTTCTCTGATCCAGGATCTTTCTTATAATCATTCCAAGAAAAGGAATATACCTGGCCACAATGATCTGGATCTGATTTCCAAGGACCAAAAGGAACAGGCAGCCAATCAGCACTACCACAAAAAGAACCGTCCAGATGATGGAATAGATTCTGTTAATGAGCCAGCTTCTTGTCTCTTTCACACGGAAGATGATATTTAAGCCATTACTGATG
>JAGHUU010000112.1 GCA_018064695.1 Candidatus Blautia equi
TCATTCATGTTCACAGCATCAACGCTGGTAGTGATAGTGATCTCTCCATCAGCGATTCTCACGGAATCTTTTCCTACAATTCCGTTTCCGCCGGCATCCACAGTGATCTTTCCGTTTGTGATCACAAGGTCGTCCTTGCTCTTAATTCCATGACCGGCTTCTGTGGTAATCTTAAGAGATCCTTTTCCGTTGATGGATAGATCGGACTTGCTGTAAATTGCCGCATCCGGCACACCGTCCGCATCTTCAATGGTACCTGCAGAGATACTGTTTTCAGTGTTCTCCGCAAGGGTCAGAAACACTTTATCTGCTTTTTCCACCACTAAAGCCGCCTGATCATCTTCCTCCAGTTCCACTCCATTCAGTACGATCTGAAGCTTTGCGCCTTTTGCCTTCACTATGATCTGCTGATCCTTAAGATGACCGGACAGCACATAAGTTCCTTTATCGACCAGATACAGGTCACCCTCATATTCATAAGCACCGTTTCCGGTAAAGCCCTTCAGGTCATCAAGGGATATCCTGACTGCATCTTTCTCTGACCAGGTATCTATATAATCACGCTCTGAGAAACCACCCTTTTCATCTGCTGCGGCATCTGATTCCGCCGCAACCACACCTATACTGGCGCTCTTCATAAAAACTGTAGTAAGCACCAGCGTGAGCAGAAGAATCAGCACACACACTTTATCTGTGTTTTTACTTCTGGACATACAACACCGCCTTACTTCTCTTATTTACATATATTCCCCGTTATAGGTTACCAGAACTGCGCTCTCCACACCGCCGATCTCACTGATTTTGTTGATAAAGCCGGTGTCTTCGGATTTCAGGCGAAGTTCGTAGGTAAGCTCCAGCATGCCTTTTCTTACCGTTTTGCTCTTGAGACAGATCTTCTCGGAATTCTCCTTCAGAATTCTGTACGCATCCTTCTCCACCTCTTCATTTCTGCAGGAAAGCACTGCAATATAAGGTCTTGTGTAGGTCTTTCTGTTTACAAAGATCAGAAGCATGGCTCCAATCAGCACACTTCCGAAAACCACCAGTGGAATCATGCCTGCTGCAAGCACGATACCTGCCGCAATGGACCAGAATAAAAATGCTATATCAAGAGGATCCTTAATTGCTGTACGGAATCTCACGATAGAGAGTGCTCCAACCATACCAAGAGACAATACTACATTAGAGGTAACTGCCAGAATGATAAGGGTGGTGATCATGGTCAAAGCCACAAGTGTTACGCCAAAGCTTGAAGAGTACATCACTCCCTGATAAGTATGTTTATATACATAAAAAATAAAAACGCCGATTCCAAAGGCCAGAAGCATGGCCATAACCATATCGATGATACTTACTGCTGCCACATTCTCCAGAAAGCTGGATTTAAATACGTCTGAAAAACTCATGTTTTTTCTCTCTTTCTCCTGTTTTTTATAGTGGAAATTTTAAAATTTCATTCGAACATTCTGCATGCTGCATATTTGGAAAATGCTGTGGAGGATCTGGACTGCAGCTGTACCGCATCTCTCACAATATCCGGCAGGAAAGCATCCCATTTCACTTCCAGAATGATCACATCTCCTGCCGCCGGAATCGTCACGCAATCAGGATTCAGAAAATCTGTACTCCTTATTCCTGTTCTGATGTGATGATCCAATGTGATTCTTACATTTCCCGGTTCATACACAAAGGGATCTCTCTCATAGTCCACAATGGTCTTTGCCCGAAGGCCCCTCCGGTCCATGGCCTCATATAGTTCCAGAAACAGATCCTCTTTTTTTTCCTTTAGCCATTGGTAATCACCATCAGCCAGTCTCTGTGCTTCTGTCTCAGTGATTCCAGCGGAAATTTTTATGCAGGCATCGCCCCTTTTACTCTTCTTTTCCAGCTGAATAAAAGAAGTATCCTGATTGTAGTATCTGATTCTGAACTTATCGCGATCCCTCACACCGTCCAGCTTTTCCTGAAGCGCCGTGTCTTCCGGTGTGTCAAAGTAAAGGCTTCGTATCTGATAAGCTCCGTTCGGACCCGTATGACTGTCCGGTTTTAATACTGCCCGCAGCCTCTGCCGCAGAACATAATAATCCGCAAGACTGATATAATGCTTGATCTCATGTCTTCCTTTCATTTTTTCATGACCTCCTCATTGCAGTATTATAGAGAGGAAATGTGATTGGAATTTGTTTATTATGTGTTTTTTCTGTGTTTTATTCTCTTTCAATCCCTGTGAACCACATATTCTGGATCACACCCGGACCGTCAGTGTCAACCAGTGTGACTGTCTCTCCTGCATGAATGGTTACTGTAGAGCGCAGTTTTGTACAGTCTCCTCCCCGGGAACCGCCGGCACGCTCTCCGGTAGGATTTTCTGCCGAGAAGGCAAATGTTTTCGAGTCACTGATCATATTATATGATTAGGGTGTCAAAAGCACTTCCATTATGAACCTTGAAAATTTCATATAAAACAACAATCGTTACCTTGAAAATGGTATAATCTTAATAGATTATTTCCGAGGTGATACGATGTCTTTTGTAAAAAACGATTCCCA
>JAGHUU010000284.1 GCA_018064695.1 Candidatus Blautia equi
TCCTCCTGTTCCTGATGCATAAAAACCGGAAAAGGCTGCCCCAATCAGGTCTGTTCCTTTTCCGGTTCTGTTCTTTTCTTTATCGGTCATCCAATGACACAGTTTCTGCCGTGGTCCTTGCCGTAATAGAGCTTCTCATCCGCCTGGCGGACAAGCTCCTTAAGATCAGAGGTGAAATCATTTTCCTCCACACCAAAGGTCATGGTTACGTGGAGCTCCTGCTGTCCGTAGGGAATGGTCAGGCCGCGAACACTCTGGCAGATACCCTGTACCTCAAACTTAGCCTGATCCAGGTTCAGGTCCGGGAAGAAGAAGAAAAACTCCTCACCGCCCCAACGGCACACATAGCCTTTGCCCTTCACCTTACCCTTAAAAAGGTCGGCCAGGGAGCGCAGCACCTCGTCACCGCAGTCGTGGCCCCAGGTATCATTGACTCTCTTGAAATAATCAATATCTGCCATGGCAAAGCTGAAATTGCTCATAGGATTGGCACTGCGCCATCTCTCTATCAGCTCTGTCATATTTCGTCTGTTGCTGAGACCGGTGAGCGGATCGGTTCCCGCCTGGGTCTTCAGTTTTTCGTTTGCGCGCATCAGCTTCTTTTCCGCACCCTGCAGATTGGAGCTGAAGATCACACCAACAGCTGTGATGCCAATAAACAGCGTAATACTGTTCAGCACCTGGAGGATGGTGGATTCGGCATATCCCACAGGAATTCTTGGCTCATAATGCTGGCTGTAGAAGAACAGCCCGAGACGCACAACAAGAAGAAACAGCATGATAAAGATCTTCTTCTTTGTACTGTAATATACGCAGAAAAACACCATGACAAGCAGAGGAAGCAGGAACTGCTGTCCGCCAGTGTTCCAACCGAAGCTGCAGATAGAAATAATGGACCAGGTTACGATCAGGAATATGTAGACCGCAAACATGGACTTGTAGGACTGATGGAAGGTCTGCCAGAAGCCGGCACTCATCATCGCAAGCCAGATGGCCGCATATATGACATGGGACCACATACCGAAAACGGCACCCACACACATAAAAAGCACAAAATACATACCCATCAGAAAATAAGAGGTTCGAAGACCGATCAGGAAATAGCCTGCCTCATTTTCATCAGAGGTATCCCGCCGGATCAGCTCCAGCAGACGGTTAATAAGTTTCATATCTATACCTCAAAATCAGATATTCGCATGCTGCTCTGAAAATAAAAATGACGTATTGTTTCTGCAACGTTTTCTGAAGAAACAATACGCCACAATATATTTAGTATAGACCAGATTCTACTCGTTTTCAAGAATAGAATATGCTTTTCGTTACTGTTCACACCCTAGCCAGCTTTGCTGGCTTTTTGTGCAAAACATAGAAATTTATTTTTTTGTTTTTGTAGTTATCCCCATCAGTTTTTCTTTTTTCTGTCACCGCTTCCACTTTTTTTATCAATAGCTCATCCTCTTGCTTCGATTATCGATTTTCTGTGAATTATTATCTGTATTTCCGTATATATCAGCTTCGCAATCCACAATCCCTTCACACACAGCCTTCTTATCCACAGTCAAAATGCCAAATCACTGTTTTTGACAGATTCGCTTTTTTCTTGGTAATCGTTTATAATAAACCTATAAATTCAAGGCAGGTTTTCAGTATGGATAATCAACTCAAATCTCTTCTGGATGCAACTGAAAAAACAGTTTCAGACCAGAAGGCCATAATCAATAACCAGAAAAAGCAGATCGCAAACCTGGCAGAGATCAACCACATACTAACCAAAGAAAATCAGGAACTGAAGCAAATGTATACAGAATTACAGTCGGATTACAATGAGGTTGCTTCCATGTGCAAGGAACAGCAGTCCCTTCTGGACAGGCTCCTCGATCCCTCTTCAAAATAGTTTTCATACGGAGGTGCGGTTATGACATTAAAAGAAGCTCATGAAATTCAGCGAAAAGAACTGATCGCATTACGTCGTGAAAATGCGCGCCTCAAAGAAGGAACTTATACGGATGCAGAAAAAACCGCACATGAAAAACTTATACGTCATCTTCAGTCTGAGAACAGGTTTCTCCAACAAGAAAAAGAAAGATACCATCAGCTGTGGCGCGAAGCCCTTAAGCGCGTTTCCCACGATATTGATGACCTTATACGTATCGATGAACTTGAGGCCGAAAACAGAGTGCTTCGGAGAGAGAACAGAAATCTCTCTGCGAATCTTCAGGAATCTCAGGATACTGTCGCAAAACTGAAGGCTCAGATGAACCGCGATCATGAGAATTCGTCAATTCCTTCTTCTCAGAAGCCGTTTCATAAAAAAATCAAAAACAGCCGGCAGAAAACAGAACGTAAGCCCGGCGGACAGCCAGGACATGCCGGTCACAAACGTCCTTATATGGAGCCCACTGCTCCAGTTATTGATCTGCAGCCTGATTCTTCTATACTTTCCGATCCGGATTACTATCCAACCGGTAAATACAAGACCAGACAGGTGGTTGATATCAATGTGCAGGTCACTGTAACCGAATACCGTTCTCAAATATACCGCAGCCGCACTACCGGTAAGCGTTATTATGCCCCTTTCCCTTCCGAAGCCGTAAATGACATTAATTATGGGTCAAAGGTCAAGGCTATGGCATTTCTTCTCAATAATTATTGTAATGTCTCTATTGATAAAACATCAGAACTGATCCGCGGCATCTCCGACGACCGGATCATTCTGTCCAAAGGCCTGATCAATTCTCTTCCGGGCCGTTTTTCCGATGCAACGATTGAAGAACGTAATAAGATCTACACGATGCTTCTTAAAGCGCCTTCCATGCACACGGACTTTACTCCGGGACGTGTAAACGGAAAAAGTGTCCAGATCATACTCTGCGCAAACCAGGATGAAATGCTTTATTTCCTCCGTGAGCATAAAGGACATGAAGGTATAAAAGGAACTCCGGTTGAAGAATACCAGCAGATCCTGATCCATGATCACGACATCACCTTCTATAGTTACGGAGCCGATCATCAGGAATGTCTGTCACATGTACTCCGTTATCTTCAGGACAGCATCGACAACGAAAAACATCTGACCTGGAATGTACGCATGAAAGATTTCCTTTCCGGCACAATTCATAAGGTGAAGCAGAACCGGTATCTGTCTCAGGAAGAAATATATGGCTTTGAAAAAGAATTCGATTCGATTCTGAGGCTGGCAGCCAGAGAATATCAGCTACATCCTCCCGGAAAATACTATCCGGAAGGTCACAATCTTTATGAGAGATTGCTGAAATATAAGCACAATCATCTGCTGTTTCTTTATCATCCAGAGATTGAATATACGAACAATCTCGCAGAACGCGCACTACGCAAAGTGAAGCGAAAACTGAAACAGGCAGTAACATTCCGAAGCATTGAAAGCATCGAAGTTCTCTGTAACTGCATGGGGATCATAGAAACCGGCCGGCTACAGGGAAGGAACATCTATGCCCTTTCCCAGGAAGCTTTTTCCAACTAACAATTATTCTAAAAGCTGAGACTCACATATCCGAGTCTCAGCTTTTCTCTTGGCTAGGGTGTGAACTGTAACTGCTTTTCTTATCGGATTCCGCCGGTAAGATCAGCTATTGAACTTGCCCAGGAACTCCTGCATACGCTGGTTGTCGGAGCCAAATACTTCTGTCGGAGTACCTTCCACAGCCACCAGACCCTGATCCATAAAGATCACGCGGTCGGAGATATCTCTTGCAAAGCTCATCTCATGGGTAACGATCACCATGGTGATGTGCTCGGCTGCCAGATCCTTGATGACCTTCAGGATCTCACCTGTGAGCTCCGGATCCAGTGCGGAGGTAGGCTCATCAAAGAAGAGGATCTTTGGGTTCATGCAGAGGGCTCTTGCAATGGAGACACGCTGCTGCTGACCGCCGGAGAGCTGGAATGGGTAGGCATTTTCCTTATCGGAAAGACCCATCTTAGCCAGAAGCTCTCTGGCCTGTGCATACACCTCATCTTTTTTTCTCTTCTGAACCTTCAGAGGCGCATCCACAATATTTTTCATAACAGAATAATGTGGGAACAGATTAAAGTTCTGGAACACCAGACCTACATCTCCGTTCTTGATGATCTCACCGCCGTCCGCCGTCTCAAGACCTGTGGCGCAGCGAAGCAGGGTGGATTTACCGGAGCCGGAAGGTCCGATGATGCTTAATACTTCTCCTTCCTCAACGGAGAGGGAGATATCACGGAGAACATTAAGAGGGCCAAAGCTTTTCTTAATATGTTTCATCTCAAATAATTTCATCACTTTTCCCTCCTTATCTGTAATAGCTGAGCTTCTTCTCGATCCAGCCCATAACGAGAGCTACGACCAGGTTGAAAATATAATAGAATACTGCTGCGATCAGGAACGGCAGCATGGTGGTCTGGGCGCTGGCGATCTGCTTTGCAATGGTGAACATCTCGGCTACCGCTACTACGAATGCCAGAGAAGTATCCTTAACCAGGGTGATGACCTCGTTGGTCACAGACGGCAGGATTCTCTTGATCACCTGCGGCAGAATGATGCGGATAAAGGTCTGCACCTTGTTATAGCCAAGGATCTTTGCCGCTTCATACTGACCCACCGGAATGGACTCAATACCGCCGCGGTAGATCTCGCAGAAATATGCCGCGTAGTTGATGGAAAATCCAATGAGTACGGCGATCAGACTGTATCCCATGGAAATACGGATTCCAAACAGGAAATATGGTCCGAAATATACCACCATCAGCTGCAGCATCAGAGGGGTACCGCGCATGATAGAGATATATGCGGTGACGATGGTACGGATAATACTGTTTTTGGACATTCTTCCAAAACAGATGATAAGTCCCAGTGGAAGTGCCACCAGTAATGTAATAAAAAAGATCTCGCAGGAAACCACCATACCGGATGCCAGTTTCTGCATCATAACACTTAAACTCATAAATAACCTCCGGAATCCTTTCCAGACAGCAAAATCAGATTCTATCAGCAAAGAAACAGAGGGCGCGGAAATCGTACCCTCTGTTCACTCCATTACTTATCAGAATCACATTATTCAGCTGCTTCCTCAGTCTCTGCGATAGCGTCCTCAATGCAAAGCATATCAGCTACTTCGTACTGCTCAGCAAGTTCCTGAACTTTTCCATCCTCATAGAGTTTCAGAACCTCTGCCCATACAGCTTCCATCATCTCAGTGTTCTCAAGCTTGAAGCCGATACCGTACTGCTCGCTCTGGATTGGTTCTGCAAGAATGATGTATTTTCCTTCTTCTCTCTGAGCCAGCTGGTATTTAGCAACACCGATATCAACTGCAACTGCATCAGCAGCGCCTGCATCGATGTTCATGAATGCGGTGTTGTAGTCAGGATTCTCGGTAAGGGATGCGAAGGAAGCGGTAAGCTCTGCGTTGTCCTCGCTGTTCAGTGCGTCAAGTGCAGCGGATGCAGCCTGAACTACTACGTTCTTTCCTGCCAGATCAGCAAGAGTCTCGATACCGGAATCAGCAGCTACTACCATAACCTGCTCGTTGTTCAGGTATGCTGGGGACCACTCATAGTCATCCTCACGTCCGTTGATGGTGAAGCCGTTCCAGATACAGTCGATGGTTCCGGAGTTCAGCTCAGCATCTTTGGAATCCCAGTTGATTGGTTTTTTCACAAGCTCCCAGCCAAGGTTGTCGCAAACGAGCTGTGCAACGTCAAGGTCAAAGCCTACATACTCGCCCTCATCGTTCATGTAACCGAATGGTGGGTACTCTGCGTCAAAGCCTACGGTAAAGGTGGTGGTCTCTGCGGAAACCACACCTGCAGTCATAAGAGCAGCCATAACTACTGCTAACATTCTCTTTTTCATATCATATTCCTCCTGTTTTTCGTGTTATCACAGAATCACTCTACCATGATAAAGTGTTTTGCATGCAAACACTTTATCATACCGCCCTGCTCCTGTCAAGAAAGAACCCTTCCGTTCACAGTACTCCTCTCACATTCTTTAGTTACGTATTGTTTTCTGCTGCAAAACCTTTTATAATAAGCCACAGTGAATACAGAAATACCGCAGTAAAGGAGCTCTACACTATGAAATTTATCTATCCTGCAGTTTTCCATAAAGCAGAGGACAATATGATCCACGCCCATTTCCCGGATCTCGGAAAGTTTGAGATCACCGGAGTCACCTTAGAGGAAGCCATTGAGAACGCCCACGAAGCCCTCTTTGACTGGATCACCCAGGAGGTATCCGAGGACATCATCGATCTCCCGCCAATCTCCGACGCTGAGGACCTCACCGTGGAGGACGGCGATGTGATCCGCGACATCTGCGTAACCATCCG
>JAGHUU010000013.1 GCA_018064695.1 Candidatus Blautia equi
ATGTACGGAATTGAAAACTATACAAGCCACGGCTCCACAGTGAAGGTATTCATAAGAGGCGAGAGCAAAGGCATTCAGGATATCGAGACCGGTCAGATCTACGATGCCCTGGTACCGCAGCCGCTGCCATGCCGCCATATGGACTGCTGTACCCACATTCCGGAGCCTGCAGAGTTTGAAGTGGACGTTCCGCTTCGCCCGGGCGAGTATAAATTCTTCCGCATTCTGAGAGAAAGCTGAATAGAATCTTATCCAATTCCGGCAGGAAGGCAGAAATGCTTTCCGGCCGCTGCTTTTTCCGGGAGCGGTTCTGGAATTCCACCAGTTCATTGTCATAATTTGTACGGTGTTTCTCTGAAAAAATTCTACTATGATTGATTCTGGAGTAAAATGCTTTATAACATATAGGAACGAAAAGGAGATAGAAAATGAAAAAATATTTTTCTTCTGAAACAGGAAAGAGGATCATGACTCTCATGCTGAGTGCGGCCATGACACTTACCCCTGCGGCAGCAGTTCTGCCCCTGGCTGTCAGCGCTGAGGAGACCTCAGACTATGTATTCTCATCCTATGAGAATCTGAAAGAATTATATAAAGACGATTTCAACATGGGTGTAGCCTGCGAGGCCATCAGCCACTGGGGAAACAGACTGAGTGAGATCGGAAACGAAGAAAAAGAGGCCCTGATGCTGAAGGAATTCGGCTCCATGACCTTTGGAAATGAGTTAAAGCCGGCCTACAACATGGCATTTTCCAGCCCGGAAGCCACAGAGACAGACCTTCCATTTGGTGCAAACCGCGCGGCCATTGAGATGCTGGACTGGGCAAAGGAGAACGGCATGCCGGTGCGCGGCCATACTCTGATCTGGCACTCCCAGTGTGAGGACAACGTTTTCTGCAAGAATTATCTGCCGAAATATAAAAATGGCAGAACCCTGGACCCTGACTGCCTGGTGGATAAAGAGACCATGCTGGCACGTATGGAGAGCTACATCAATCATGTGATGGAATACATGTATGCAAACGGCTACGGCAATGTGATCTATGCGTGGGACGTAGTCAACGAGGCCATTGAACCGGGTCAGACAAACGACATGCGAGACAGCTACTGGTATCAGATTCTGGGCGATGACTTCCTCATGAGCGCATTCAAATTTGCAAGAGAGGCAGAGCTGAAATATTCCGCAGAGTACGCAGAGCTTTACGGTGTGGATCCAGCCGATGAGGAAGCGCTGAAAGCGATCCAGCCAAAGCTTTTCTACAACGATTACAGCGAGTTCCAGGCAAACAAGCGCGACGCTATCATCAAAGCTATTACTCCTATTGTGGAGGCAGGCTATCTGGATGGCATGGGCATGCAGGGACATGTATCCGATACCACCGACATTGATGCCTTTGTCACCGCACTGAACATGTACAGTGCAGTGGTGGACGAGGTACAGGTAACTGAGCTGGATGTAAGCCAGAGCGGTTCCGGTGTGAATGCAGAATATTATCAGGCAGTTTTCTATAATAAATTCTTCTCTGCCCTGATCGATGCAAAGAAGAACGGTGCAAACCTCACCTGCGTCACCATCTGGGGTCTTACCGATGACAACTCCTGGAAAAAAGAAACATCCCCTCTGATCTTTAACGGGGATCTCACCAAGAAGATGGCCTTTGACGGCATTGTATATGCAAAGACCGGCGAGGAGCTTCCGGAGCCTGAAGCTGTGGAGGAGGACCTCTCCGACGGAATCTTCACTTTCGATGAGGATGGTGCCAATGCACAGGCACTTGGCTTCACCGTGCGCGGAAACGGTTCTGTAAAAGTACAGAGCGCAGAGACCTACAGCGGAAACGGAGCTCTTTTAGACAGCGGACGCGGCGATTCCTGGCACGGCGTGCTCTTTGATGTATCCCGCTTTGCAGGACATAAGATCCGTGTACATGCATGGGTAAAATCTGAGGATGCAAGAGTAAAACTTACCGCAGACATCGACACCCGCTGGCCAAACATCGCATCGGCAGAGACAGCGGGTGGAGACTGGGCAGAAATCAACGGAACCTACACCATTTCCCCGGATCTTCCTGCACTGCAGCTTTACTTTGAGACCAACAACAAGGCAGACATCTATGTGGATGAGCTGACCATTTCACTGGCAGAATAAAAACAGTAATCTACAGTTTGCTTGCAGTTTTCTGCTATACTTTGTATAATAATCAGAAATTGGGTCAGGAGGCTTTAGATGGGACACTTTTATTTTATCAGACACGGACAGACGGTGTGGAACGTGGAGGGAAAGATCTGCGGTGCCACGGATATCGATCTCACCGAGCTGGGACACCAGCAGGCAATAGAGACCGGCAGAAAGATCCTGGAGGAAGGGATCCACGCAGATGAGATCCTCTATTCCCCGCTGATGCGTGCCGCCAAAACCGCCATGCACATCTCAGAAATGACCGGCATCCCGGCCAGAGAAGAGCCAAGACTTATTGAGCAGTCCTTCGGAAAATGGGAGGGCACAGCCCGTGGCGGAGAAGCCTTCCGCAAAGATAAGGAAAACTTCTGCACCAGATACGGTGATGGGGAATCCATGCTGCATCTGGCACAGCGCATCTATAATCTTCTGGATGATATCAGAGCGGAATCTGATGAAAAGACCTATATTCTGGTAGCCCACAACGGGATCTCCAGAGTGGTTCAGTCCTATTTTAACGATATGACCAACGAGGAGTATGCTGCATTCGGCATTCCTAATTGCTGTATTATGAGATATGATTTTCAGGGATAAGAGAAAGAAAGATTACTGAAAAAGGAGTATAGAAAATGAAAGCTTTGGATCTGACCTGCCCAAACTGTACGGCAAAGATTCGAATCACCTCCAGGGGCAGCCGATATGCTGTCTGCGAATACTGTGATTCCAGGTACATACTTGAGGGAGAACATCTGCGATACGACGATTCTCCGGAGATCACAGAAGCCCCGGTGGAAAAACCGCTGGAGGATGAAACACCGGCAAGACCGAAGGTAAAGAAAAGACAGAGACCGGAGGCCGCTGAGAAACCTGATCTTTCCTTAAATAACGACATGACATGGAACGAGCATGTGATGGAGGAAGCCTACAGAAAGAAGAGAAGAATGAAACTTGCCATTCTTTTCATCTGTATCTTCCTGGGATACGGTATCGGACGTGAGTCCTCGCCTGCTTTCGTGGTCCTGTTACTGAGCGTGCTCAGTATATTCATCGTAAAAAGTATTTCCAAAGATGACAGGGAACTGGAAGTCGGCAGAAAATATTACCGCGGAAATGTACCTCGCGTGAGCGATAAGAGCAGAGTCGTAGCTTTTTCCCTCTGCCTTTTCCTTGGTTATCTGGGTATTCATTGTTTTTATTCAGGTAAGATCGCAAAAGGTATTTTGTATATCTTTACTTTTGGACTCTTTGGCTTTGGCTGGTTGTACGACCTGATCCAGATAGTCCTTGGAAAATCCACAGACCGCTCCGGCGCAAGATTGATTTGATCACAGGAGGATTGAAATTATGCCACCAAGCAGACACAGCAGCTCTCACCATAGTTCACACAGAAGCAGCTCCCATCACAGCTCTCACCATAGCTCCAGCTTCAGAAGCAGCAGCGGACCAAGCTATAGAAGCAGCTCCCACCACTCCTCCGGCTCCTCATTTGGCGGCGGTTTCGGCAGCGGCGGCTTTGGAGGAGGATATCATCGCCATTACAGAAGGAACGGCGGTTTATTCAGCTTCCTGGTGAACGGCAGCAGAGGGGACGACTATGAGTATAATCCGAATGACTATTCCCTGAGCGGTGAAGAAAGCGAGGAGACCCCTTCCGGTCCACAGACCACCACCACGCAGCAGATGCAGCTGTTTTATGTGTGTGATTACTGCGAGACCACACTGCCATGCTTTCAGGCCAACACAGATAACACCTGTCCAAACTGCGGTGCTACCATGCGCACGGTGGAGAGAACGGTTGCAGTTACAAAAAAAGTAGAAGAGACCCCAAAGAGCACTGGCGCTGTTGAGACAGGCAGCTCCACTGCGGAAGGCTCCGGTAAAAAAGGCGGTTCCGGAAGAAGGATCATTCTCTGGGTGGTTGCTATCTATGCCATCTCCCAGCTGTTCAGCGGAGTGACAGGCATTTTCCACGACAGAGCAAATTCCAATTCCAATAATTACAGTTATTCCAGTGGCTATACTTCCACCAGCGGAAGCGGAAATACCATCTCAGTGATTGATGATGACAATATTTTCACCTCCCAGACCAACAGTATGTATGTGGCGGAGCTGGGCAGAAATGTAAGCTGGAACAATGAGTACGACAGCTATTATGATCCGGGCACAGACTGCTATTTTGTAAGCTCCGACGGCATCTGGCAGTACTGGTTTGAGGGAATCTCCTCTGATTTCGGTGACTACGGCTGGATGGAATATGATTACGACGAGAATGCCTGGTATATTGAAAAGAGCAATGGAAACTGGATCCCGCTTCCGTCAAAATACAACAGCAGCAATCTGTGGCATTTTGAGTGATAACCGGGGAAACACCTTTCTATGAAAAAGACCGGTTATCAGAAATACAACTATAAAAAACGCAGGAAAAAACACCCCGTCAGAAAAGCACTCCTGTTTCTTGTGGTGCTGATGCTTGGCATCGGCGGTACAGATTATTATCTTCATGGAAATCTGGAGTATACAAAACAGCTGATTGCTTACATTTTCCCTGGGGAAGAGAAGCTGGTGAGCTATGATTCCCTGGAGGAGATCCCGCCCTATGACGGAAACCCATATGTGGTGCTGCATGACAACATTCCCTCTTTCACAGAGGAGGAGCTGTCACGGGAACCCTATGAGTTCTACAGTGAGCTGGACAGCCTTGGAAGATGCGGCGTGACAGAAGCCATGGTCTCCAAAGAACTGATGCCAACAGAGCCCCGGGGTGAGATCGGCATGATCCGTCCAAGCGGCTGGCACACAGCCAAGTACGATATCATTGACGATAAATTCCTGTTTAACCGCTGTCATCTCATAGCCTTTGAGCTCACAGGGGAGAATGACAATGAGCGAAACCTCATCACCGGTACCCGATACATGAATTTTAACGGCATGCTGCCATGGGAAAACAAGGTGGCACAGTACGTAAGGTGGAACCGGGATCAGGTCCTCTACAGAGTGACCCCGATTTTTGCTGGAAATGAACTGGTAGCCCGCGGTGTGCAGATAGAGGCCCAGTCTGTAAAGACAAAAGAGATACAGTTTAATATTTTTGTTTATAATGTGCAGCCGGATATCGTGATCGATTACCGAACCGGCAGCAGCTGGATAAAGGGCTGAGCGATATTTCTGTCGCTCAGCTCATTCTTTTTGTTTTTGGGAGCCCCGGAGTCTCTTTTTTCTGACAGCTAACTATTGAAGTGCAGGGATGATTTGTAGTAAAATAGCCCATAGGGTTAATTTTTTACAATGCGATACCAGTCGCATTATGAGAGGAGTATTATGAAACGTTTTATTGGAATGCTTTTCGTCTCACTGACGGCTGTGCTCTTCATGTTTGCACAGAGTCTGATCCTCCGGGATCCGGCCCTCTACTATCCGGTAGCCCAGTCCATCAGTGAATTGCTTCATATCTATGACACAGACATGGTGATGATCGTCTGGCAGTGGGTCACCTATACGGTCACCCTGGCACCGATCATATGGGTATTTTATTATTCCGTGCTCATGGTCAGAAAAAAAGGCGGCTTTGGTCCCCAGCTGATGTTCATTTCAATTGGGGCACTGCTGTTATGCACACTGATCTCCATGCTGACCAATGCACAGTTCTACACAGGACTGTTCTCCAAAATCGTATACTGGCAGGTCATTCCGGAAAAGACACGTATTCCGATCGTGGCGATTACCGCCTTCTTTTCTCTGCTTTGCCTGTTCCTGATTTACGTCAATCTGTATCTGCCGAATATCAAGGCAAATGAGAATACTTATTTCCAGACAGAAAATCTGGTAAAAGCAACCACCCGTTATGCTGGCGTATGGATCTGCGCCCACGGAGCCCTGCTCTTTGTGGCCAGTCTGAAAAGCTTTCTGTATGCCTACAATGTGGTGAGCCTTAAGGATTTTATCCTGGCCATCGTACCTTTTTCCAGAAGCTGGCTGGGTGTAGCGCTGGTGCTTCTTATGGAGCCGCTGGTGCATGAGATCGCCTTCCGCGGTCTGATCTTTGAACATCTGAAAAAGAGTGTTAAGCCAATTTTAGCAGGTATCATCAGCTCTGTGCTTTACGCTATCTGGTTTGATATGCTGCTTGGCCATGGCGGACTTCTCATCTACGCGTTCTTCCTGGGAGTTCTGTACTGTGCAATTTATCACGGAACCCACAGACTGCGTTTTGCCATGCTGGCTCACTCTTACCTGAATTTCCTGATCCTGTTTATCCTCGGAAATATGGATAAATCCATTCTGCCTGTCATTCCAAAGCTTTGTCAGGCAGACAAGATGCTTGTAAAAGCAGCGGAGAGCAACAGTCCTATTATGCTCCTGTTTTCTCTGGTAGTCATGATCGGCGGTGTTATTATTGCCAAGCTTTTCCCTGTGCCGTAAAACAAAAAATGGGAAGCTATGGTGGGAACAGAACATAGATAAAAACCCCACATTTCGATACAATAAGTAACAGCAATCATGAATTTACGGCGACGGAAAAGGCAGCGGAAAGCTCTATGGATTCACCGTTCTGGAGCAGAGCGATGTTGAGGCTATCTATCGCCTGATGCTGTAATTCACTGCAGCTGAACTGATCAGAATATAAGAAAACCCCTCTTCGGGATCTGAATGAATCAGAGGATCGAAGAGGGGTATTTTTATTTCTGTTATTTTTTTAAGGCGGCTAAAAGATCTGCGGAAAACAGCTCTCCCATGGAGAAACCGGAGGAGGTGCTTTCATCCTCGCTGGAAGTGTAATTGTGAATCGGGAGGATAAAATCAGGGTTCATTTCCAGCTTGCTGATAAGCCTTGCGGTGTTTCTGGCATCGTCCAGACCGTTGTGCACATGACCTTCGGTATCCGTGTCGGTCATATCCAGGGCCTGCTGAAGATTTAAGGACCAGGAAAACTGGAAGCGGGTGCTGAAGACCCTCTGGTAATCCACCCAGTGGTCAATATCCATGAATTCCTTAAGTCCGGGAAGATCGATGTTCTTACACTGGATCTCGTGCATCAGCTGAGCGCGGTCGGAGGAGCTCCAGGCGTAGACTTTTTTGCAGTCGTCGCCGGCCCAGGCAAGAAGCTGTGAGAGGGCATCCCGGATAAGCGGGGCGTTTGTCAGCATTTTTTCGTGAATACCGGTGAGATCCTGGATAAACCGGTCCACTCTTCCGTAAACAGGGTGGACAAAGATGCTGATCTCATCTATGAGCTGCCCTTCCTCATCAAGCATGACAGCGCCGATCTGAATGATCTCATGTCTATGAGGGAATTCTTTTCGTCTGTATTCATTTCCGATCCGGCACATCTCCAGATCGATCACCATACTCTTTTCCAAGATCTGATCACCCGTCTTTCTACTGGGAATTTAAACCAACTTCTATATATTACCGAAACTGAAGAAATAATTCAATATTTAACTTTCGGGTTATCGGGTGTTTGACAAGGAGACTTTTTTTCCCTACAATAGAGATGCTTCTGTTATCTGTTTTTTGATGGGAGGAAATAAATGAAGCTTACGATAAATGATGTGAAAAGATTTGCCTGGATCGCAGCACTGCTGATCCTTATGCTGTTTTCTCTGTTCTTTGTGACAAAGATCGCATCCGATCCGGCATATCATGAGGCGCAGATCAAAAATCTTGACCAGAAAAAGGTGCTGGTTATGGAACTCTCAGCGGCTTCCGCAGCTACCTCTGCAGCTATCACGCTGCTTCCGGATGATACCGGAACTCCTGTGGCAGATAAGCTGGCGGATCTCAGCTCCTATTTTCTTCTGATCACCTGTGCCATTTATCTGGAAAAATACCTGCTGACACTTTCCGGCTACCTTACCTTCACCTGGTTCCTGCCGGTGGGGTGCGGTATTGTGATATGGGCGCTGCTTAGAAAAAGCAGTCAGGTGAGAATCCTTGGCATAAAGCTCATCACCTTTGGTCTGACCCTTTACCTTACGGTTCCAATCAGTCTGTTTATATCAGGAAAGATCGAGGACACGTATCAGACCTCTATTCAGCAGACCATCGACTCCGCCAGAGACACTGCAAACGAGATCGAGGATGCTTCTGCCAAAGATCCGGAGGGAATCAGCGGCTGGTTCTCCAAATTTGTGGAGGGCGTAAGCGGCATGGCTTCCAGACTCCAGAATACCATGAACAACTTTATTGAGGCGGTGGCCGTTCTCATCGTAACCTCCTGTGTGTTCCCATTGCTCACATTCCTATGCTGTATGTGGGTAGTCCGGCTCATATGGGGCGTGGATGTGGGGGATAACGTTCTCTCTGAGATGAAACATCACCTCCGACGTTAAAGTTCAGACGATGTCTGAACTTTAACAAAACGCCCACATTTGAAGTCGCTTTCAGCGAAGCGGGCGTTTCTTTGGCTGTTCAACTGTAATGGCGTATAGTCAATCAGCAAGTGATTGCCTATACGAATGAACTGTAACGGAAACATTGTTTTTGCAAATATGAATCCCATTGTGTTATAATGATTCAATGAAGTGCCAATTTATTTAACTCAGAAAAGAAAGAGGAATCTCATATGGCAGATAAAAAACTGGAAGGTTTATGGGACTGCCCTTACTGCGGTGCAAAAGGGATCGGCGGTCTGACAAAGCATTGCCCTGCCTGTGGACATCCGCAGGATACGGGAACAAAGTTTTATTTGGGAGAAAAGAAGAAATATCTGGATGAGGAGCTTGCAGAGCAGTACGGACAGGGTGCCGACTGGACCTGCGCATACTGCGGCAGTCTGAACCGGATCCATTATAAATACTGTACCAACTGCTCCGCACCTAAGGAAGATTCACAGACTGACTATCATCAGAACGTGGTCAACGAGGAGATCAAGGAACAGAAGAAGATGGCTGAGCGCGCGGAGGCACACGCACCGCAGCAGCAGCCTAAGAAACGTTCCTTCCTGCCGCTGCTCTTCCTGATCGTGGCTATCGTGGGTCTGGTTGCATTCTTTGGCAGAGCCAAAGGCGCAGATGTAAAGATCTTCGATAAGAGCTGGGAGAGAAACATTGATATTGAAGCGCTGAAGACCTTCAAAGAGAGCGACTGGGACGTGCCTAGCGGCGGCCGGGTAACCGGACAGAAGCGGGAGATCCACCACTATCAGCAGATCCTGGATCACTATGAGGAAGTTCCGCATCAGGTTTCCAAACAGGTCTACGACGGCGAGGATTCCCACACCGACTATAAGGACAACGGTGACGGAACCTTCACAGAACACACCTACACAACACCTCGTTACAGAACAGAATGGTATACGGAATACCGCAGCGAGCCTGTATATCGAAACGAGCCGGTTTACGCTACAAAGTTCTATTTTGATATTGACCGCTGGGTCACCGACCGAACGGCCACCAGTTCCGGCGAGGGAAAATCAGAGCCATACTGGCCGGAGCTGAACCTGGGAGAGAACGAGCGGGAAGGCAGAAACTACGCTTCCTACGCTATTTCTGTGGAAGATGTAAAGAAAAACAAAACCTATCAGTTCCGCTTATCTGAGGAACAGTGGTCTTCCCTGAAGATCGGAGAAGAACTGGAGATCACCTACAGAGGCAGCGAGATCATCAAGATCAACGGACAGGAAATAAGATAAGACAGAAAATCAAACCACATGGGCAGAGGGAACTTCCTTCTGCCCATAAAATTTTTGTTAAAAAACAGTGAAATTGCGGACAAGGATAGATGGATATACTATAATGTAGTCACTGATTTTATGGTAACAGCTGTATGATTTTTGGGAAAAGTATGAGGTTGAAATATGAGAATGAAATACGGAGTCTGTGCAGGACTATTGCTTACCATGCTTTGTACAATGCCGGTTTCTGCCGCTGATGTAAAGATCTGCGGGGAAGATGAGGTGGTGGGAATCTCCAACGGGGAGACCACAGAATACTTTGACTATGACGGAAAATATCTGGGAACCATCCCTACCAATATGGATCTTCTGGAGATTGGAAAAGAAAAGAAGAATTCCCTTCAGACTGCCATCGAAGATCATAAAACAGTCATTTATGAGGTGGGTGATTCTGTGAGACGGGTTGGCGTTCTGCCGGAGTCCGGCGGCGTTGCCTGGGTGACAGAAGGCTATTACGCATGGGGCAGCGCAGCGGATCAGGAGATCCGCGTATATAACACCGATGGAACCTGCATTTTTACAACGCCGGCACTGATCGATGCGGATCAGTATTCAGCGGCACGCTCCGCAAAGCTCCGTCATACAGAGCAGGGCGTATATCTTGTTTACACCGATGCAGAGTGGGATGATTTCGGCATGGGATTCACCGCACTCAGCATTTCAGCTGATGGCGAGAACGTTACAAACCTTTACGAAGGCTATCTGATAGAAGAGTGGGGCGATTATGTTCTTCCTGATACGGACACCATTGGAGAGTACCTGTTCTGCGATGGAACGGTTCTGGATTTTGATGGTGACATGATCCTGAATGACGGAATCCTGATCATGGATCCATCTTCCATCTATGAATGGAGCGGTACCCCGGGTGCAGTTCTTCAGCAGGGGGCAGACGAGAACGGAAATCCACAGTACTGTCTTTGTGATAAGAACATGACACTGACAAATACTTACCCTGCAGCCGGTGACCTGGCTCAGAAGGTGCAGGATTATCTGGGAGACGGCTGGCCAAAGGATCTTCGAAGTGACGGCAATTTCCTGGTTGGAGCCCCTGCACCGGAGCTTAATGGGTATGCCTGTACAGGCTTCACCGCATACGGCGGACCGGACTACTCTATTGTTGTAGAATTTACGGACAACGTGGACGGCTGGGTTCCATCCGCTGCAACAGACGGAGGTACATGGGTATATGTAAATGGCGAGACCAGATTTTTACCGCTCAGAGGCTCCGAGAAGCTTGTGGCTGTGAATGACTATCTGTATCTTGCAAAAGGCGAGTCAGATGATGGATATCCTTATCAGAAAGTACAACGCATGGATAACGGGGAGGAGCTTCTCAGAATATACAGCTATTATGCTTCCCTGGAGAAAAGCTGTGTATGCGGATATCTCACCAACGATTATGAAAAAGGTTATAACGTAGTAGATATCGATCCGGAAACCTATGAACTGACATACAGAAGAATGCCGGGCTGGTCCGTCCCATGGTCTGATGACCTGATGGTGGCAACCAGAAGCATTTACAGAGGAATCGTGGATAAATACGGCAACTGGATCGTGAGAATTATAGAAGGAGGAATGGATTAATATGATGAAAAAAAGAGTATTAAAAACTGTTTTGACTGCTATGATAGGAGGAAGCATGCTGCTTGGCGCCGTGTTTGTTCAGGCGGCCCCATCTTTTACCCTGGATACCTATCCAAGGATCGACGGCTCCCTGGCCTGCGTGCCGCTTGGCGTGGCTTTGACAGAAAAGCTTACCGGATGCTCTGAAATGGAAGCGGAGGAGGTTATGAGCTACATCACCAACACCAATCCATGCTACCTGCAGCTGGCAAACGGCGATACAGATTTTATTCTGGCCTATGAGCCATCTGAGGAAACTAAAGAACAGTTAAAGGGCTATGAACCACAGAACATGGTGCCTATCGGACAGGATGCTCTGGTATTTCTGGTAAATGAGAACAACCCGGTGGAGTCTCTTTCCCAGCAGCAGATCATCGACATCTTTGCGGGAAGGATCACCAACTGGAAAGAGGTAGGCGGAAACGATCAGGAGATCAAAGCCTTCCAGAGACCGGAAAACAGCGGAAGCCAGACTCTTATGAGAAAGCTTCTGGTGGGTGACCTGGATATGGTGGAGGAGCATGTGGCGAAGATTTCCACCATGGAAGGCATGCTGGACAGCATTATGGAGTATAATAACGAGGCCAACGCCATCGGCTATTCCGTATATTACTATGCGGAGGAGATGATGCACAAAGAAGGCATCCGCCTGCTTCAGGTAGATGGGGTAGCACCTTCCGAGGAGAGCATTTATGACGGCTCATATACATTGGTAAATCCTTTCTACTGCAGCACCAACTCCCTTTCTTCCGATGGAGCAAAAGAGATCCAGAACTGGCTCACCACAGAGGAAGGACAGGATTTCATAGCAGAGTGCGGTTACGTAAGAATCAATCAGGAAGCAGCAGATGCTGTTGAAGCAGATGCCATAGCGGAGGAAATTGATGCCCAGGATCTCGCCCAGGAGATCGCCGATAACTTTGAGGCAGATGATATGGATGACTTTGCAGACCCGGAAGAGTCAGAGGAGGAGGGAGATATCTTCTACTATTCCGGAACTCTGGTTGGAGACAACACCTGGTATGATCTGCAGGATGCCATCACATCTGTGACCATTGAGAATTCCATGCTGAACATTGAGGGCGGTGTCAGAATCACAAAAGCCAAAGGCTTCTCCAACAAGATGGGAGCCAGAGTGTTCACCCAGGACGGAGGATATCATTTTATTGTGAATCCATCCACTGTGTACATGAGCTACGGTGGAGATGATGACCATCAGATCACCCAGGAGGAATTCCTTCAGATCGCCCAGTCCTACAACGGTCTTGGCCTTTCCCTCACCATTCAGGATGGTGTGGTGAAGGAAGCCGCTGTGGTATCCTGATCAGGTAAGATAAAAATTTAGTGAAAATACGAGGAGTAAAAGAATGAAAAAAAGAAAACATGTGCTTGCAGCAGTAATTCTTCTGCTGGCAATGCTGACAGTGAATGTCGCATCTGTTTCCGCAGGCTCTCTGCTTAGCGGTATCGGGTCTCTTATGAACACCTTTTCCGGGGATGAGGAACTGCCGGAGGTCATGACCATCTTCATCAGCGGCATCGATACCAGAAGCGATCATATGGAGGAGAAGAGCCTCAGTGATGTAAACATCATCGCAACCTTAAATACCAGGACGAAAGAGCTTATGCTCTTAAATACCCCAAGAGACTACTTTGTACCGCTCTCTATCTCAAACGGTGTACCGGATAAGCTTACCCACGCAGGCTCCTACGGAATCGGCGTATGTGTGGACACCATGGAGATGCTCTACGATATCAAGATCGATTATTATCTTCGATTCAACTTTGCAGGTTTTGTGAAGATCATCGATACTCTGGGTGGAATCACCGTTTATTCTGATTATGAGTTTGATTCCCAGAACGAGCTGGGTTATCACTTTGTAGAGGGTGATAATGAGATGGATGGACAGATGGCCCTGGTATTCTCCCGCGAGCGCTACGCTTTCAGCGAGGGTGACCGCCAGAGAGGAAAGAACCAGATCCATGTGATCGAGGGCGTCATCAATAAGCTGAAGGATATGAATCTCCTCACCAGCATCGATCCGCTTCTGGACAGCGCAAAGGGCTGCTATGAGACCACAATGTCCAAAGGACAGATCATTTCCCTGGCTCTGCAGGAGGTATCTTACCTGAACGATTACACAGTAACTACCTACAGTGTAGACGGAACAGGAGCTACGGAGAAGCCATATTCCATGAATGAGAAGGCATACGTTATGATCCCCGACCAGAGCACGGTTGAGGAAGCCAAGAGACTGATGAAGGAAGTCAGAGAGGCAGAATAATATAAAAAACGGGACAGCATCTGCTGTCCCGTTTTTATGTACGTTTTCGATAAATCAGTCTACAGAGAGGATATCGCGATAGAAGATCGCATAATCGGTTCTCTTCTCTTTGGTGAACTGGATAGCGCTGCGTGGATGCTGATCCAGAAGACCGGTGATGAGGTACTGGAGGTCATAGCCCCAGGTAACTCCCTGCTGTTTTAACGGTACCATGTAATCCTGAACAAATTTCAGGGCATCGTACTCGCGGTATTTAGGATTCTTAAGGAAGCCAAGGAGCAGCTCCATTGCACAGTTGCCGGCACCGCGGCCCATGGAATTGTAGGTGGCATCCAGGTAGTTTACACCGTCACCGATACACTCGATGGTATTTGCAAAAGCCAGCTGCTGGTTGTTATGTGCGTGGATACCAAGCTCTTTTCCGTATTTTTCGGAGCTCTCGCGGTAGATATCTACAACTCGGGTCATTTCCTCAGGATAAAGGGCACCGTAGCTGTCTACGATGTAGATAACATCTACGGAACTCTGACCAATCAGATCCAGAGCCTCTTTGAGATCGGACTCCTGTGCGTGGGAGATCGCCATGATGTTGCAGGTTACCTCGTAACCCTGCTCTTTACAGTACTCGATCATCTCCTGTGCACCAGGGATCTGGTGGAGGTAGCATGCTACACGGATCATATCTACAGGGCTCTCGGATTTCTTTACGATGTCGGTGCGGAAATCGCAGCGCCCTACATCAGCCATGATGGAGATCTTAGGACCGCCAACGTTGTCGCCTACTACGGCACGGATATCATCGTCACTTGCGAATTTCCATGGGCCGTGGTCAGCTACATTAAACATTTCCTTGGAAGCACGATAACCAAACTCCATATAGTCAACACCTGCACGTTTATTGGTCTCATAGAGAGCCTTTGTAAACTCAGGGGTAAATTCAAAATTGTTTACCAGACCGCCATCACGAAGGGTAGCGTCCAGTACGCGGATGGATTTTCTGTAACCCATTAACTGTTTTAATTCTTTCTGCATGATCGTTTATTACCTTTCTGTTTAAAATGTTACAGCGTATATCACTTTAGCACTTTAAATCGTTTATGTCAACTGGGAAATGACATCATCATATCATAATGCTGTTTCTGCCCCATAAGCTCAAAAATACGCATGAAGGCTTTTCTGAGAGAAGCCGCTCTTGGGTTTACGGTCATGTTGTCAAAGCCGTCGTCGATCTCCAGAGATTCCAGGTAGACGTAGCCCAGAAGTGCGCGGATATCCGCAAACAGCTGGCTTTCGCTGCCCTCCGGCATAGCATCCAGTTTTTCCTCCACCATTTTGTTGAAGCTGGTTTTGGCATGGCCGCTGATCTGGATGAAATAGTAATCCAGGATCTGGCGCATGATCCGCTGCAGACCTGTGACGGAGGTGGTGTCGCGGTACTCCTTCCAGAGTGCTGCGTAGGTGTTCTGCACAGGGGAGTAATTGCGCTCTCTGGCAGGAGCGTCGGAATCAGGATCTTTATGGATGCAGAGGTGGATAGCCGAAACATTTCTCTCTTTGGTGATGAGATAGGAGTTCACAAAATCAAAGTTGTCATCCATCAGCTTGTCATAAGTGATCTGACGGTGGAAGAAGGCATTGTGGGTCAGGACAAAGAGCTGACGGATGGTGCTGGTCTTTGGTGTCTTACTGATCTTTGCATTCAGAAGACATTTGTCGATCAGGTCTCTCACCATGGAGCTGATATGGAAGATGCTGGAGCTGTCCATGCTGGAGATAGGGTCGTCGATGACGATGATCTTTTCTTTTCGCTCGGCATCCGCAGGGTTCTGGTTGAAGATCTTATAATAAAAATAGAGGAAGCCGAGGAAGTTTTTTTCACCTTCACTTAAGCCCCGGGCAGCTTCATTTTCTCCCCGGACAATGCGGAATTTATTCTTTTCTTTCTTATCTTTTCGAAGCCTGAAGCCGGTAAAACCGTAGTCCTCCAGGCGCTCGTTGATGCTGTCAATGGTAGGGTCCAGAGAGGCAACCTCTTTGGAGAGTGCTTTGATCTCTGCTTTCAGAGCGGTGAGCTCCGCTTTTATTTCAGCCTGCCGTGCAAGAATGGTCTCGCCCTCCTCGATCAGAGGCTTTGCGGCAGCAGTGTAAACCTTTCGCTCATCGCTTACAAGAGATGCCATACGCACCCAGACTTTATTAAGGACAGCTTTCTGACTCGTCTCCCGGTCTTTGACTGCCTCGTTGTGACAGGTGATCTTCTCGTTGAAGCGGCTGATGATGACACCGATCTCCTTTAACAGCTCATAAGTATCCTCCAGTGTGACGGTGGAGGAAGGGCTGGCCAGCTTCTGTTTCAGCTTCTGATGATTTAATTCAAAGATGGTCTGCAGGGTATCCAGCTTTTCTCTGTACTCTGTGGTGTCCAGAAGGCTGAAGGAAATATCAAGGTTTCCCTTAAGCGTGGAAAGGCAGAGTCCCGTATAAGAAGTATAGGCGTCTGCAATTTTTTCTACTGCGCGGATGTCTTTTTTATACTGCTCATCAAAGACAGCAGAGAACTGTTCGGAATAATCCTTTGGAAGCGGCTGATTGCAGTACGGGCAGATCTTTTTGGCCTTGCCGGCAAACTGATCGTGGCCCTGATGCACCCAGTCTGTGGCTCCGATGTTGCGGATAAAGGCGGCAAAGGGGCTGTCGGAGCTGCTGAGAATAGGCTGTGAGAGAAGAGAAAGGTTCTTCTGCTGAAATTTAGCCAGCACTGTGGTGTACTGCGGATACACCGTATCATCTGTGCTGAAGGCCGCCTGATAGAGGTTTTCCAGATCCTCGTATTTGTCGGTAAATGGCTCATGGATCTCGGTCAGCTTCTGTGCCAGCGCTTTCTTTGTGATACGCTTTCCATCTGCGTAGGCACGGAAGGTTCCGCGGTCTTGGGCAGTCAGGTTCCAGCAGGCATCATAAAAGGCTGTCATGCGGGTCTGAAGTTCTGAACCGATCACACTCTTACGCTCTTTTAAATTTGCGTCCTCTTCCTCCAGCTCCGTCTGGCGAGCCTCTTTTTCCTGCAGGAGATTTTCCTGCTCGATGGACTCGTGGCTCATGGTGAAGAGGCCGGGGATGGCATCATCTACACGGATATTTTCATTGATGAAATCGGTATTGAAGACCAGGATCTCCTGATTTTCAGGGACGGGGGAAATTCCGACCTGATTCTGGATGACTCTTGTGAGAGTGGATTTTCCCACTCCGTTTTTGCCATAGAAGAAGTTTACCAGGGTCGGCTCTATGGTGACACCGTGATAGGTGTTCTGATTCAGATGGATGGTCCGGATGACGGACGGCATTTTACTCATTGGTTATCCTCCCAGTGGTCAGTGGTGATGAGGTTCAGTTCGAGCAGGCGCTCCATAAGGTTCAGTCTTTTTATACTCCAGTGGACATGGTCCAGCTCATTTATGGAGGCATCGCCCCAGAGGTCAAATTCCGCCAGACTGTTGTGCAGGCTCAGCTGCGATATAACAGAAGGGAAGCGTATATAACCGGGGTAGATCTTTACGCCGCTTCGGAGATTTTTGATCTTACGGATATAGCCAAAATGGATCGGGATATCAGGGTCGGCCTGTCCATAGTGTTCTTTTTTGCAGGTGAAGATGCAGGGAAAGCTGCAGATCTCCTCCAGGGCTTCCTCCGATAAGGTGGAGAAGCGCCGGATCAGATCAGGGTCCATCTCCCGCTGGAGCAGGTGCTCGTGGGAAATCAGAAACGGGGCATCGTCCTTAAAGGATTCGTTCTCCGTGACAAAGAGGTTGTAGTATTCGTGGCTTAACTCTACCGGCTCTTTCCCAAGGGCAACGGCGGCAGGGCCGGAGCCCTCTATATAGAAGTTCAGTGCGCAGTTGTTGGCACGGTCAATATTGATGATCTTCTTGGCATTCATCTGTACAGTGTTCTGACTATCCATGGAAATCTCCTGACTGATATTAGGATGGGTTTCTTATTTGAATATAGAATAATACGATTCGAAAGGAATGTCTATATGTATGTGGACAGGCACAGACTTGCGGAAAGAAGGAGGAATTGGTACAATCAATGCAGCAGAAATTCGCATAGGAGGCGGAAACAATGAACGAGAAAGAAATGAATGCGCAGCAGGAAATGATCGACCTTGTAAAGGCGCACTTTGACCATGAGCAGATCAGAAAGCTTGCAGCCCTCTCCGGCGTGGAGGAGAGCAGCTATTTTGCCAACGTGCCTATGGAGACCGTGGCACGAAACTTCGTGGAAAGAGTTTTCAAGATGGGAATTGAGAAAAAAGCAGGCGAACTGCTTCAGGAGTTTATTGCCCACCCGGAGAAGAAGGGCGAGAGCCTGACAGAAAAGATGCAGTCCGTGGTAAAAGAGGTTCTGGAGAGCAAGCTTGGCGACCTTCCGGCCGGCGAGCGGGCAAAGAAGGTCATCCAGAATGCGGAGAAGATCGTCAACATTGAGAACATCAGTGGCGGAACCTTTAATTTCTGAGAATGAATGGGATTATAAGATGAGACAGCAGCCGTATATTGATATGGACGTCCACGGTCTGACTGTGGATCAGGCCATAGAGAGAATAGAAGCACAGGTGAACAAGGCCAATGCCAGCACCTACAGGATCCGTGTTGTGCACGGATTTAACCGAGGGAACAATATCCAGCGGGCAATCTACAGAGAACTGGGGCACGGGCTGAATCCCAAAATCCTTCGCATTGTGGGAGGAGACAACCCTGGGATCACCGAGCTGGTTCTGAGAGAATACTATTAAAAAAAGAAAGCAGCTGATGAGTGTGACGCAGAAGAGCCCGAGTACTGTAAATTCCATATAAGTTCAAACCTCCCGGTAAAGTATGTAGCAATGTAAAAATCTTCAGGCCGCTTTACCGGGTTTCATTTTATCAGAGTTGCTCCGGAAAAGATACAGCTATGACAGGAGATTTCTTCTTGTTCTTGTCTTGTGAGAGAAAATAAGCGATAATGAAAAATGGCAGATCTTGATTTACAGAGAGTAAGAGGTAAAGAATCATGTTCAGAGAAATGAGAAGAAATAAGCAGCAGATCACAGAAGCAGAATGCATCCAGGTGCTGACAGATGAGAAGAGAGGTGTCCTCTCCGTGATAGGTGAGGATGGCTATCCATATGGAATGCCAATGAACTTCTGGTTTGATCCGGAGGATGGTCATATCTACTTCCACGGTGCAAAAGCCGGTCATAAGATCGATGCCATTCGCGCAAACAACAAGGTGTGTTTCACCGTATTTGAAAAAGAGGGGTATCAGGATGAAGGGGACTGGCCATGGAATGTGAAGAGTGTGGTGATCTTCGGAACCATCCATGAGGTGACAGATCCTGAAAAAGCATGGCGTGTGACAGAGTGCCTGGGTCATAAGTATACAACCGAGGAAGACTATGTGGAGCGCACCCTGCAGAAGCATATGCCGAATGTGCTGAACCTGGAGCTGATCCCGGATCATATGACAGGAAAACTGGTAAATGAGTCATAATAAAGGGAAAAACAATATCTGTTTTTACTTTACCGTTTTAAAGATTTGAAATAATGGTTTACCTGCGACTGCGAAAATGGTACAATAAAGCATTATAGTAATAAAATGCCCTACCGCGGGCAGAAAGCAGGGGTTTAAGTGAAAAAAGATTTTCAGAAAACCAGAAAAGAAGATATGTACAAGGCCATTCTCCAGCTGGAAACACTGGAAGAGTGTATGGATTTCTTTCATGACATCTGTGCAGAGACAGAGCTTCGTTCCATTGAGCAGCGTTTTGAAGTAGCAGGCATGCTCTCCCAGAACAAAGTTTATTCAGATATCATGGCAAA
This sequence comes from Candidatus Blautia equi, assembly GCA_018064695.1. Classification (GTDB taxonomy): domain Bacteria; phylum Bacillota; class Clostridia; order Lachnospirales; family Lachnospiraceae; genus Blautia_A; species Blautia_A equi. The sequence goes on from JAGHUU010000013.1 coordinate 19,622, forward strand.
GACCAGCGCCAGCACAGCCACCATCAGCCGTGTAAACCGTGTGCTGAACGGCGGCACAGGTATGCTGGAGCGCGCACTCCTCCGTCTGCAGGAGAGTGAACAGAATGCAACCGAAAACTAAGAGGAGGGAATAAGAACCCATGAAACAGTTAATGTTAGGTAATAAAGCATTTGCCAGAGGATTATACGAGGCAGGCTGCTGTGTAGTATCCAGTTATCCCGGAACACCAAGTACCGAGGTCACTGAGGAGATCGCAAAATACGATGAGGTATATTGCGAGTGGGCACCAAATGAGAAGGTAGCTATGGAGGTTGCTTTCGGCGCGTGCCTTGCAGGAAAAAGAAGCTTTGTAGGTATGAAGCACGTTGGTCTCAACGTTGCGGCAGATCCACTTTATACCTGTGCATATACAGG
>JAGHUU010000086.1 GCA_018064695.1 Candidatus Blautia equi
TCTATGAAGTGAATAAAGTCCTCTTTGAGGGAAAACCTGCGGCAGATGCCGTTAAGGATCTGATGATCAGAGACAAAAAAGTGGAAGCACCTATGCTTCCATGGGAAGAGTAATAATAATAAAAGGAACCACGAAAATGGTTCCTTTTTTGTATGTTCATATTTTATAAGATGATATCCCGAAGGTCCTCCGGTCTGTGGGAACTGTGGAGGTTCTGGTTCAGGGAATCCAGAATAGCCATGTCCTCGGGCTCGATGGTGAAATCGAAGATATCGGCGTTTTCTGCGATGCGGTCTTTATGAACGGATTTCGGGATGACAGAGATGTTTTTCTGAACCATCCAGCGAAGACCGATCTGAGCAGGCGTCTTGGCATATTTGGTAGCCAGAACACACATCACATCGTTATCCAGATAAGCGCCGCGGGCTAATGGGGCATAGGCCTGCACCTGAATGCCTCTGGCCTGACAGTAGTCGATGAGCTTTTTAGGATAGCAGAGAGGATGAACTTCGATCTGATTGACTGCCGGAACAATGCCGGAGATGGATTCCAGTTCCTGCAGGTGGTGGATCTCAAAGTTGCTGACACCGATGGAGGTAGCGCGGCGAGTCTCGTAGATCTGCTCCAGTTCCTTCCAGGTGCTCATGTAGCAGCCCGGTACCGGCCAGTGGATGAGATAGAGGTCCACGTAATCCAGCCGCATTCTGTCGAGGCTTCGCTCAAAAGCGCCGGCTATGTCGCCCATGCGCTGGGCTGTGTTCCATACCTTGGAGGTAATGAAAAGCTCTTTTCTTGGAACACCGCAGCTGCGGATGCCGTTTCCTACATTTTCTTCGTTTTTATATACGGACGCCGTATCAATAAGGCGGTATCCGTTTTTTACTGCGGATACGATAGAGGTCTCCGCCTCGGATCCAAGGGATTTGTAAACGCCAAGACCCAGCAGCGGCATTTCATGATCTGTATTTAAATAAACACTGTTTTTCAAAAATAGGTCCCCCTATATGCATAACAATTCATACTGCAATAAGATAACATAGAATTGTGAAAGTTTTGCTATCAATATTGTTAAGAAAATACTAAGCTTTTACGCTTGTTTTATGGGGTTTCTATCAATAAGTATGACGAAAATATATTGAGAATTAACATAAAATAAAAGCTTTTTCCTAAGGTTTGAGGTTACTTTTTTCTTGGAAAACAACTTGATTATGCATATGTAATGATGTATAATAAATAAAATTGATAATAAATTGTCTAAGTGCGCCTTTTTTTAGACAGCATAAAGAGAGGAGATTTATCATGCATTTAATTAAAGATGAAAACGGAAACCTTGTGCCGCACGGCCCACATGACCACACTCATGAGCATACTCATGCAGACGGCACCACCCATACACATTCCCACGACCACGCAGGAGAGCACGGCCACAGCCACGATCACGAGCATACTCACGATCACAGCCATGACCACGGCATGCACTGCGACAACTGCTCCGGCGGTGACTGCAAAAACGAGACAGTAGCCCTTCTCACCTACATGCTTCAGCACAACGAGCATCACGCAGCAGAACTGGATCAGATGGCAGACAACCTTGTAAAGCTTGGCCTTGACGGCGCAGCTAAGACCATCAAGGATGCCGTAGCTGATTTCCAGAAAGGCAACATGCGTCTTGGTCTTGCACTCACTCTTGTGAAGGAAGAACTCGGCAAATAAAGTTTATTATTTAACATTCTTTATATAGAAAGGAGAGAGTAACATGTGTCTCGCAACTGTTTATAAAGAAAGTGATAATTCTGTAATCTTCAGAAACGTTTCCCGCATTGAGGTAGAGGGTGAAAACATCATTCTCCGCGACATCATGGGAGACGAGCGTACCATTCAGGGACGCATCCAGATGGTTGACCTTGCCAACAGCGTAGTGAAACTTATCTGTGACTGATCTGCAGATCCAATATTATAAGAAGATTGATGGAGGTGCCTTTTAATGGCCCATGTAATAGCTGTAGCAGGAAAAGGCGGCGTTGGAAAGACCACCCTTACCGGAATGCTGATCCAGTATCTCGGTGAAAAGGGAAAAGGACCGGTCCTTGCGGTTGACGCAGATGCCATTTCCAACTTAAATGAAGTTCTTGGCGTAGAGGTGGAAATGACCTTAGGAGATGTCCGTGAGGAGATCGCCCGTGCCGAGATGTCCAGCACAAATCCTATCCCGGCCGGCATGTCAAAAGCCGATTACGCTGAGATCCGATTTGAGGAAGCACTTGTGGAGGATGATGACTTTGACCTTCTGGTCATGGGAAGAACCCAGGGAAAAGGATGCTACTGTTTTGTAAACAGCCTGCTCCAGACCCAGCTCACCAGATATCAGAATCATTACCCATATATCGTTGTTGACAACGAGGCCGGTATGGAGCATATCAGCCGTGGCGTTCTTCCTAATATGAAGACAGCCATTCTTGTCAGCGACTGTTCCCGCCGCGGTATTCAGGCCGTAGGACGCATTGCAAAGCTCATTGAAGAGTGCGACATGCATCCAACCACAGTAGGTCTTATCGTAAACCGCGCACCAAAGGGAATCTTAAATGACGGCATTAAAGAGGAAATTGAGATTCAGGGACTGAACCTTCTTGGCGTGGTTCCGCAGGACGATACCGTTTACGAGTACGACTGCGACGGACGCCCAAGCAGCTCCATTCCGGATGACAATCCTGTAAAGGTTGCCCTTCATGCCATCATCGATAAGATGGGTCTTTAAGATCCAACGCCTGCCGTACCGCGCACGTACCTGCGGAAAGGCAGAACAGCCCTGCATCAGGGCATCAAAATCATGTAAATAACCCATGGGAGGGGATGGGATCCTGACCAATGGTTATTATAAGCGTTGTTTCTACTCATTGGAAATAACGCAAAACAAGTTATAGAAAATTATAGAAACCGTACAACAATGTACAAAAATCTAAAGGAGGTCTATAATGAGCGAATTTAAACTGATTACCCAGGAAGAATGTGAAGCCGCTACCGCGAGACTGCTTGAGACAGCTGCGCAGGTTGGTGCTGACACATGGCAGGTGCGAGTTAAAAATCAGACTCCACACTGTAAGTTTGGTGAGCAGGGTGTCTGCTGCCGTATTTGTACTATGGGACCTTGCCGTATCACTCCTAAGGCACCAAGAGGTATCTGTGGATGTGACGTACACGGTATCGTAGGACGTAACTTCCTTCGTTTCACTGCAGGTGGTGGAGCTACTCACTCTGACCATGGCCGTGAAGTATGTTTCGAACTTCTTGAGTCCAGCCCAGAGGGTCCATTCTATGTAAAGGACGCTGCTAAGCTTACCCGCATTGCTAAAGAGTGGGGTGTTGAGACCGAGGGTAAAGACATCTATGATCTTGCTCATGAGGTAGCTGAGATGGCACTTCAGGAGTATGGTAAAGTATACGGATTCCAGAACTGGATTAAGAGAGCACCACAGCACACCCAGGATATCTGGATGCGTGAGGAGATCGCTCCACGTGCCGTTGACCGTGAGGTTTCCACCTGTATGCATATGACCCATATGGGTAACTCTTCCAAACCAGAGGCTCTTGTTCGTCAGGCTCTTCGTATGGGTCTTGCTGATGGATGGGGCGGTTCCATGACCGGTACCGAGTTCTCTGATATCATGTTTGGAACTCCAAAACCAATCGACACCGAGGCTAACCTTGGAACTCTGAAAGAGGATATGGTTAACATCTGTGTTCACGGACATGATCCAAGTCTTTCCGAGCTGATCTGCGAGTATTCCGATACCAAAGAGATGCAGGATCTTGCTAAATCTGTTGGCGCTAAAGGCATCAACATCGTTGGTATCTGCTGTACCGCTAACGAGGTTACCATGCGTCGTGCAGTACCTATGGTAGGTAACTTCCTGCAGCAGGAGAACGTTGTACTCACCGGAGCTTGCGAGGCTATCGTTGTTGACGTACAGTGTATCTTCCCGGCACTTGGACCTCTTTCCAAATGCTTCCATACCAAATTCATCACCACTTCTCCAATCTGCCAGCAGCCTGATTCCGATTTCATCCGTTTCAGCGTAAAAGATGCAGAGAAGAATGCAAAAGAGATCCTCAGAATCGCAATCGAGAACTTCAAGAACAGAAAACCTGAGCTTGTATTCATCCCGGAGATGAAAACAAAAGCTACTGTTGGTTACTCTGTAGAAGCTATCGTTAAGACTCTTGATGGTGTTACCAACTCCCAGGTAGATGTACTTGGAACCACCAAACCACTCCTTGAGTGTGTTACCTCCGGTGTTCTCCGTGGTGCAGTTGCTATGGTTGGATGTAACAACCCTAAGATTCGTCCTGACTGGCTGCATGTAGAGCTTATGAAGAAATTCCTTGCTAACGATATCATTGTTATCACTACAGGATGTTCTGCACAGGCTGCTGCTAAAGCAGGTCTTATGGATAAAGAAGCTAAGAACATCTGCGGTGCTGGTCTGAAACGAGTTTGTGAGCTCGCTGACATCCCTCCGGTACTTCACATGGGATCCTGTGTAGATATCTCCCGTATGATGATCCTTGCTTCCGAGCTTGCTAAAGACTCCGGTCTTAACATCTCCCAGCTTCCTGTTCTTGGATGTGCTCCAGAGTACATGTCTGAGAAAGCAGTTTCCATCGGTAACTACGTAGTTGCTACCGGTATCGATACCTACCTTGGTGTAGATCCATACGTAAGCGGATCCACTGAGATGGTAGAGCTTCTTACCAAAGGTCTTGAGGATTGGGTAGAGGCTAAATACACTGTTGAGTCTGATCTTGACAAAATGGCAGAGATGATGATTGCCCGCATCGAGGAGAAGAGAGCAGCCATCGGAATCTGATAATATAATCGTAACATAGAGGTGGATTATTCTTATGAAAATAGCAGTTACAGGAAAAGGCGGAGTTGGTAAAACTACCTTCGCAGCTACACTTGCCCGTTTATACGCAGAAGAAGGAAGACCAGTACTTGCAGCGGACGTGGATCCGGATGCAAACCTTGGTCTGGCACTTGGATTTGATGAGGAAACTCTTGACTCCATCGTACCGATCTCCAGGATGCGTAAGCTGGTGGAGGAGAGAACCGGAGCCAACAGCCAGAATCAGTTCTACACTCTGAACCCTAAGGTGGACGATATCCCAGATACCTACGGAAAGGTTTGCAACGGAGTGCGAATGCTGGTTCTCGGAACCGTAGAGACCGGTGGTGGCGGCTGTGTCTGTCCGGAACATGTAATGCTGAAACGAATCATCAGTAATCTTGTTTTACGTCGTGAGGATGTAGTCATCCTGGATATGGAGGCCGGTCTTGAGCATTTGGGACGCGGCACCACATCCGGCATGGACGCTTTTGTAGTCGTGATTGAACCGGGTGCAAGAAGCGTACAGACTTATAAGAACGTGAAACGTCTGGCAAATGACCTCGGTGTAAAACAGGTCTTTGTTGTGGCAAATAAAGTCAGAAATGAAGATGATGAGCAGTTTATTATAAGCAAGATCCCAGCTGAGGATCTTCTTGGAATGGTTCACTACAATACAGATGTCATCGATGCTGACCGTCAGGGCAAATCCCCTTACGATTTCAGCAAAAAGGTGACAGATGAAATCAGAGCAATAAAAGAGAAAATCGATCGTCAATGATCATATTATAGGAGGTATAATACCGTGACATTATTTGATGTTGTATTTAGCGGAAATGATACTGTCTATGGATTAACCGAGGGCGCAATCGATGCAGCCATCGCTGAGCATGGCGCAGACAAAGCC
>JAGHUU010000177.1 GCA_018064695.1 Candidatus Blautia equi
TCCTTCTTCCAGTCCTTGGCGTCGCAGGACATGTGTACGATGACTTTAAAGCCCATGCGGGCCGCGGTTCTGCCGATACTGATGCCAAGGTTTCCGGTGGATCCCACCTGGATGGTGTACTGAGAGAACAGTTCGCGGAACTCCGGACCGTCCATAGCCTCATAGTTATCCGCAGGAGTCAGAAGCTTGGCCTTCTGGGTCAGCTGCTCGGCGATCTTCAGCACCTCATGGATGCCGCCCCTTGCCTTTACAGATCCTGCAATTGGAAGATGGGCATCGTCCTTTAAGAGCAGTCTGCCTTTCAGGTTCGCGCCGTTCTCATTCAGATATTTTTTCATCTCCGGAAGCTCGTAGATCACGGACTCGATGACGCCCTTTTTGGCGGCGGTTTCCGGGAATACTTTCGCCAGATATGGCAGAAATCTCATAAAACGGTTCTGTGCTGCTTTCACATACACAAATCCATAGCCGTCTATTTTCTCCCTCAGCGCAATGTCTCTCTTTTCGGGATTCAGCCAGAGGGTCTCCTCTCTCATTTTTAAAGCTTCTATTATGGACATGTATGTCCCTCCTTCTGATGATTTTGATTGTTATTTCGCACGGCGGCGTTTCTGCACAGCGGCTGCACAAAGGGCAGACACAGCCAGAAGCATCACATAAAGTGTGGTCGGTGTATCATCCCCTGTTGGCGGGCTTGTTTTCTGTTCTTCAGCGGAAGGTGTCGCTGAAGGAGCAACTGTTGGAGCCGCTGTTGGGGCTGCAGGAGGTTCCACCGCAGGAGGAGCCTGCTCTTCAAGCGTTGTGTTTGTGATGGCATCTGATTCCACATAAGGGTCCTCCCCCAGCCTTACAAAGGCAGAGCAGGAAATGAGTTCAGCTGCGTTATCCTTCACACGTGCTGTGAAAATGATCTTCACCTCAGCGCCCGGTGCCAGTCCCTGAATGTCCCAGTGTGTATAGGTATCATCGGATTCATCGTTGACCTTATAATTGCCCGGCTTTGTGGATACATAACTTAAGCTTTCATCCATGAAGACTTCCACCTCCGCATCCACTGTTGTACCCTTGTAGTTTCGGACAGTGATCTCATAAGTGATCTCCGATCCGCATGGCACATATCCCAGCTGACCGGTTCCCACATACGGGGCAATTTCCCGGATCGAGATCACGTTTATTACACGGTTTGTCACCGGTCTCAGTTCTATTCTCTCTCCATCGCCGATCTGCACATAGGCTCTCTGGGTCACTATTCCTGCATCCAGTGCATCTCTAAGAGCCGCTGCATGGAAAACAAAATAACCCTTTCCTCCGGCAGGCACTGCTTCTGCGATCCAGTAGTATTCCCCTGTCTCCGGGTCATACTCTGCCGCGGAGTTCTCTGACATCTCTGTGTTCTCATCTAAAATAACGGACACTCTGACATCGGCTTTTTCCGCTGTGGAATTGCAGTAGAAAACAGAATACTCCACAAATCGATCGATCGGGATATTGCCAAGATCGCCTTTTCCAAAGTATGGATCATTCTCCACAAGATAATTACCCTCAACGGTGCTGTCCACCAGGTGGCTTATGTAGTTTTCAAAGGGTTCTTTATGGTTTTTGATCTGAACATACCCTTCTGTGGTGATCAGGGACTGGTCCTGAACATCGTCTTTGACTTTTACGGTATATTCGATGTCAAACTCCTCGCCTGGGGCCATGTTTGGCAGGGTCAGATAGTGCAATCCTGTTTCTTCATCATAGCTGAACTCAGGGTCGGAGCAGATCAGCTCTGTATCATCCAGGCGAATATATACTGTGACATCCTCATCTGTCAGCTCATAATTCCATACGGAGAGATAACAGGTGATTTCCTGCCCGGGC
>JAGHUU010000126.1 GCA_018064695.1 Candidatus Blautia equi
GGTGTTATCTGCATTGTACAGACCCTTAGCTCTTGCTGCTTTGGTTCTGTCGCCTGCTCTTGGAGGCTGACCTCCACCCATGATACATCCACGGCGGCAAGCCATGATCTCAATAAGGTGATACTCAGCTTCACCATTCTTTACGCGCTCCATAACGGTTCTTGCGTTTGCAAGTCCGCTGGCAACACAGATCTTAACATCCATTCCGTTGTAAGGTACGGTGAACTCTTTGATGCCTTCGTCACCACGCTGACCCATTCCTGCGATCATATCCATGGTAGCTTTGTCGTGTGCCGGGATGAGACGACGGATAACCGCCTCAGTTACACCACCGGTAACACCAAAGATAACACCTGCGCCGGAACCGAAGCCGAATGGCATATCGCATGCTTCAGGCTCAAGACCTGCAAAGTCGATTCCGTAGTTGTCGATCATCTTGATCAGCTCGGTTGTGGTGATTACTACGTCTGTATCTTTCTCACCCTTGGTGTAGCTGTTAGGACGCTCAATTTCTGCCTTCTTAGCGGTACATGGCATGAAGGAAACGATGAAGGTCTTCTTGCCTTCGTTCTTCTCAGGATCACGATAGTACTCTCTGATCACTGCAGAAAGCATACCCTGTGGAGAACGGCAGGTAGAAATGTTTGGAATATAATCTTTATACTGATCGGTTACGAATTTTACCCATGCAGGACAGCAGGATGTAAGAAGCGGAAGCTTCTCGCCCTTCTCTACACGTCCTAAGAACTCTGCGGTCTCTTCCATGATGGTAAGGTCGGCAGATACGGTGGTATCATAAACCTCATCAATGCCCATGCGATGAAGTGCGTTAACGATCTTGCCCATAACACTGCGGCCCTTCTGGAGACCATAGTGATCACCTACAGCTACACGTACTGCAGGAGCGATCTGAGCAACTACGCGGGTGTTAGGATCTGCAATGGCATCCCATACAACATCCATCTGAGTCTTGATGGTGATGGCACCGGTAGGACAGAATACACGGCACTGTCCGCAGTTTACACAGTCGGTAGTGGAGATTGGTTTATTGAATGCAGGTGTAACAAGTGCCTCAGCTCCACGATGGGTAAAGCCAAGGGCTCCGATTCCCTGAAGTTCCTCGCAGGCACGTACACAGTTTCCGCAGAGGATACATTTGTTAGGATCACGGATGAGGGATGGAGAAGAATAATCGATCTCCTGAACCTCTTTGTTATTCTGGAAACGTACATTTTCAACGCCAAGACGATGAGCCAGGTCCTGAAGAACGCAGGCGCTGTTCTTAGCACAGGTTGTACAGTCACGGCAGTGAGCTGCGAGAAGAAGCTCTACGATCAGCTTACGGTATTTTTTAATTCTGCCGGAGTTGGTATAGATAACCATGCCATCACGAGGTTCCTCGGAACAGGAAGCAAAGGTTCTTCCTCTGTCATCCTCTACAGTACAGAGACGACATGCACCAAAGGTAGAAAGCTCTGAATGATAGCAAAGTGTTGGAATATTAATTCCAGCCTTACGGATAATGGTAAGGATATTTTTCTCATCGGTAAATTCAACTTTTTTACCGTCAATTGTCATAAATCCCATAATTCAGCCTCCTTCCCTTAAGCTTCCACGTAAACAGCATCAAAGTTACAGTTATCTTTACATGCACCACAGCGGATACACATATCGTTGTCGATCTTGTATGGGCTCTTTGGTTTTCCATAAATTGCGCCAGCAGGACAGTTACGAGCACACTTGCCGCAGCCTTTACAGAACTCTGGATTGATGTGGAACTGACGAAGAGCGGTACATACTTTAGCACGACATTTCTTATCAACGATGTGCTCTACATACTCGTCGCGGAAACGTTTCAGGGTACTGATGACAGGAAGCGGTGCACTCTTACCAAGTCCGCAGAGAGCCATGCTCTGTACCATGGTAGCGATCTCTTCCAGCTCATCAAGGTCTTTCATTTCTCCCTTGCCTGCTACGATCTTTTCAAGGATCTCCAGCATACGTTTGGTACCCTCACGACATGGTACACACTTACCGCAGCTCTCACGCTGAGTAAAGCTCATGAAGAAGCGGGCAACCTCAACCATACAGGTATTCTCATCCATAACTACCAGACCGCCGGATCCCATGATGGCGTCATAGTTTTTAACGGAATCAAAATCAAGTGGAGAATCAAGGTGATCCAGGATCAGACATCCGCCGGATGGTCCACCGATCTGTACACCCTTAAGTGCTGCGTTATTCTTAAGTCCGCCGCCGATATCATAGATGATCTTGCGGAGACTGGTTCCCATAGGGACCTCGATAAGTCCGGTGTTCTCAATGGAACCGGTGAGGGAGAAGGTCTTTGTTCCAGGGCTCTTTGGAGTACCGATGGTGGTAAACCATTCAGCGCCGTCACGGATAATTCTAGGAACGTTTGCGTAGGTCTCAACGTTATTGAGAACGGTTGGTTTTTCCCACAGACCTTTTTCTACTGTACGAGGTGGTTTAACTCGAGGCATACCTCTGTTGCCCTCGATGGATGCGGTAAGGGCGGAACCTTCACCACAAACGAATGCACCTGCACCGCGGTTAATGTGTAAGTGGAAGCTGAAGCCGGATCCAAGGATGTTGTCACCAAGGAGACCGTAAGCCTCTGCCTGAGCGATGGCCATTTTCAGTCTCTTAACAGAAAGCGGATACTCAGCACGTACGTAGATATAACCATCCTGTGCGCCTACTGCGTATGCTGCAATGGTCATACCTTCGATCATCTTATATGGGTCACCTTCCATAACGGAACCATCCATGAATGCTCCCGGGTCACCCTCATCACCGTTACATACTACATAATGGATAGGCTCCTTCTGACGGGCAACCTGGCTCCATTTCTTTCCTGCAGGGAAGCCTGCACCACCACGGCCGCGAAGACCGGATTTGGTAACTTCATCGATAACTTCTGCAGGAGTCATATCAAATAATGCTTTTGCAAGTCCCTGATATCCTTTAACAGCGATATACTCATCAATGGACTCAGCATCAATATTGCCACAGTTCTCCAGAACGATTCTGGTCTGCTGGTTCAGGAATGGGATGTCCTCTGGTGTAGGACAGGCTTTATCCTCATGACGGTAGAACAGACGGTCAACAGCGATTCCCTGAAGAACGGTCTTGTCTACGATCTCTTTACAGTCTTCTACCTGAACGTGTACATACTGATATTTGTAAGGCTCTACACGTACAAGAGGTCCAAGCTCGCAGAGTCCCTGACATCCGGTTTTGATAACGCCGATGTGCGGAACGTCTTTCTGCATTACTACTTCTACTCCGTTAAGGCCCTCACAGAGTTTAGCCATCTCGTCATAGATCTTCTGTGCGCCGGAAGCGATACAGCCGGTACCGGAACATACAAGGACACGACAGGTATAGCCAGCGAGATCTTTTTTCACTTCTTCCTGTTTTGCGGTAAGTTCTTCTCTGGTTGTAATCATGCCTTATCACCTCTCAATTCGTTCAGCAGTTCCACTGCTGCTTCTGGGGTCATCTTAGGATGAACTTCATCGTTAACGGTACAGGTTGGTGCTAATCCGCAGGCACCAAGACAGGATACGGTCTCAACAGTGAACATCATATCGTCTGTGGTGTGTTTCTTTGCGGTAAGACCAAGCTCTTTCATCATGGCTTCCTTAACCGGCATGGATTTACGTACATGACATGCGGTTCCGTCGCAAACCTTGATGACATATTTTCCTTTTGCCTCGAATGAGAAGTTCTCATAGAATGTGGCTACGGAATATGCCTTGGCTTCGGTGATTCCGATCTGTGCTGCTACGTAGGTGAGCAGCTCTCCCGGCAGATAACGGTATTCTGCCTGGATATCCTGCATGATTGGAATCAGTGCAGCAGCTTTACGACCATAGAACTCGATGATCTCATCTGCTTTTTTGTAGTATGACTGGTCTAACATGCATTTCCCTCCTTAATAAAATTAGTTTCAAATCCCTCTTGTTCTCATTTTGTTAAATCGAACAGTTTTTGATGCATATATTATAGCTTTATCTGATATTTTATACAAGAATAGTTTGTTTTTTAACAATTTTTTGTGCGATATTATCCAATATTTGTCCATATTCATCTGTAAACAAAAAAGCAGCCTCTCATTACGAGAGGCTGCATAAAGGTCACAGCATAAAATTAAGCGTTTACTTTTCTGAGAGCTGCTTCTACAACATGTCCTACAAGAACAGATGTGGTAACAGCGCCTACACCGCCTGGTACAGGGGTGATAGCATCAACGATAGGCTCTACTTC
>JAGHUU010000296.1 GCA_018064695.1 Candidatus Blautia equi
CCAACATCGGCCACACCCTGGAGATAAATCGTATAGGCAACCGCAGTTCCAAGGATCACCACGCCGCCGACCGCCAGCCATCCCTTCAGATCCAGATTCACCGGAATAGAAAAGAACCGGATGGCAATGGCCAGAACCACGCCGCCTATCAGCATGCCGTATCCGGTCACCACCATGCTTCCCCATTTTGGAATGATCTTCACCGGCAGCAAAGTATAACACACAAGGCTCACTGCCGAGATAAGCCCCCAGGCAAGCCCTCCTTTAGAGAGCACCATGGTAGACGGATTTCCGTGGGTAGCCAGAAGAAACGTACCCAGCACCGCCAGAACAATGGCCAGGAATTCCGGTCCGGTAGGAAGCTTTCTTCCCGTAATACATACCAGCATCATGATCAGCACCGGTCCTAAATACTGGAGCACAGTAGCCGTAGCGGCATTGGACCAGGAGATGGCTGTCAGATATGCATACTGGCAGAACAGCAATCCGAAGATGGCAAAGAACAGCTGCTGGATGCGGTCCATCTTATGCCGCCAGATCTCCACATAATTTTTTCTTTCTTTTAAGAGGCAGAGGATCCCAAGCATCACTCCCGCTCCCAGCATTCGGATACATGTGAGCCAGCTGGAATCCACGTCATAGTTGGTAAAAAGATACTGCCCGCAAACGCCGGATAATCCCCAGAGGGTACCTCCGGCCAGGGTAAATATGGTTCCTCTTGTTGTCTTATTCATGCGAATTATCTGATGTAGTCAGGGAAACCTACTTTTTTCTGAACCTTGCGAAGAGTCTTCATAGCAGTGTAAGCAGCTTTCTCAGTGTTAGCTTTGATGATGCTGTCAATGTATGCTTTATCTTTCTCAAGCTCGTGATAGCGCTCCTGCAGTGGGCGAAGAACATCCACTACAGACTCTCCAACTGCCATCTTGAAGTCGCCATAGCCTTTTCCGTCAAACTCAGCTACTACTTCCTCCGGAGTCTTTCCGGTACAAGCGCTGTAGATATCGATGAGGTTTCTGATTCCAGGCTGCTCCTCGCTATATGCGATCTGTCCCATGGAATCGGTAACGGCACGTTTGAATTTTCTCATGATGGTATCAGGATCATCCATAAGGTAAATGGATGCATTAGGGTTCTCGTCAGATTTGGACATCTTGTGATCAGGCTCCTGAAGGCTCATGATTCTTGCGCCAACTTTTCCAATGTATGGTTCCGGAACGGTGAAGACATCGCCGTAAATGCTGTTGAAACGCTGTGCGATATCTCTGGTGATCTCCAGATGCTGCAGCTGGTCCTTACCTACAGGAACCACATCTGCCTGATAGAGAAGGATGTCTGCTGCCATCAGTACAGGATAGGTGAAAAGACCTGCGTTGATGTTGTCAGCATGTTTTGCGGATTTATCCTTAAACTGGGTCATACGGCTGAGCTCGCCCATGTAGGTGTAGCAGTTTAAGATCCATGCCAGCTCTGCGTGTGCAGATACCTGGGACTGGTAGTAGATGCAGTTTTTCTCAGGGTCAAGACCTGCTGCAATGTAGAGCATCAGAAGGTTTCTGGCCTTGCGGCGAAGCTCTGCAGGATCCTGGCGAACGGTGATGGAATGCATGTTCATGATACCGTAGAAGCACTCGTACTCGTCGCTTAAGTTGATCCAGTTCTTTAATGCTCCCAGGTAGTTTCCAAGGGTCAGGTCACCGGTAGACTGCATACCGCTGTATAACACTTTCTTTCCGTTAATCATAATCTTATTCTCCTCTTTTTTGAAAAAATATATTTTCAGTCAATGGGACAAATTGTTTTAAGGATCTTGCGGCGGAATAAAAAAAATAGCTTCCGTCCCTATAAGGACAGAAACTATAACTTCTGCTTTGCCACCTGATAGAATGCACCAACATGCACCTCCTGTGTAACGACCAGGATCATTCGTCAGCGCCTACTTGCATACTGCTTTCAGGCTGCCCTCTTAAGCCCATTCATTATACCTTGATCTGTCTCCATCACACCATAGGAAACTCTCTGGGAGATCGCTGATATAACTACTCTTCTTAATCAACGGTTTGTCCTATATAACCTACCATTTAGGATAACAAATGCCGCCCCGTTTGTCAACGCAATATATTTGACAGGGCAGGCAGCCCAACTATATAATAGGCGTGATTTATCTGTATTTTAATATATGCAAACGGAAGGAGCACACCATGGCTCATATCATAGAGATCAACGATTTTTCCGCCCCGGAGCTGGATGTCTACGCAAGACTCACGGAAAACCAGCTGTTAAACAGGGCGGAGCCTGAAAAAGGCATTTTTATTGCAGAAAGTCCAAAGGTCATCGCCCGCGCACTGGATGCCGGCTATGAACCCATCTCCTTTCTGCTGGAGAGAAAACATATAGAAGGCGAGGCAAAGGACATCCTTGCCAGAGTACCTGATGTGCCTGTCTATACTGCAGATTTTGAGATCCTGAAGCAGCTCACCGGCTTCCCTCTCACCCGCGGTGCACTCTGTGCCATGAGGCGCATGCCTCTTAAGAGCGTGGAGGAAGTATGTGCCGACGCAAAAAGAATTGCCGTTCTGGAGGATGTGGTGAACCCAACAAACATCGGCGCCATCATGCGCTCCGCCGCGGCCTTAAATATGGATGCCGTACTCCTCACCCCTGCCTGCAGCAATCCCCTGTACCGGAGAGCCATCCGTGTCAGCATGGGAACCGTATTTCAGGTTCCGTGGACGTATCTGGATGCCCTTCCATCCGCAAAGCACCATAAGGCGGACAGTATGCAGGATAAGCAGGAAGCCCCAAAGCCGGATTACAGCATTCTGAGAAAGCTGGGATTTAAAACCGCGGCCATGGCCTTAAGCGATAACTCCGTCAGCATCGATCACCCGGACCTTCAGAAAGAAGAAAAACTTGCCATCATCCTTGGCACAGAAGGGGAAGGTCTTGCCGATGCCACCATCACCGACTGTGATTACACCGTAAAAATACCTATGACCCACGGAGTGGATTCCCTGAACGTTGCAGCCGCCAGCGCGGTAGCGTTCTGGCAGCTTGGACAGAGAAAATAAAAAACATCGGGAACAGATCTGTGTTCCCGATGTTTTATTTATTATTGAGATATTCTTCAAACTGTGCTTTGGCAAGCGGTCTGGAAAAATAATAGCCCTGAATATAATCGCAACCCAGTTCCTTCATACGCTCTGCCTGTTCTCTGGTCTCTACACCTTCCTGAACGATGCGGAGCTTCATAAGCTTGGCAAGATCCACGGAAAACTCCAGAACATCGCGTCCGGTGTTTGGAACGGCCCGTTCTATAAGGCTCATATCCAGCTTGATGATGTCCAGCGGCATGCTGCTTAAAGAAGTGAGGGATGAGTATCCTGTGCCGAAGTCGTCCAGCTCTATCACAAAGCCGGCCTGATGAAGCTTCATGACATTATCTGAAACCACCTCCGGGTTATAAGCATAACTGGATTCCGTTACTTCAATATGGAACAGCTCGTGATCCAGCTGATAGCGATCCACAAGAGCGATGATCTTTTCTGCCAGTTCCTCCTGCTCGAAATCCCTGCGGGATACGTTTACAGAAACAGGAACTACTTTTTTCTTCTCGCGGATCCAGCCTGTCAGATCCTGGCAGACCGTTTCCCACACGTACCAGTCCAGACTCTTGATAAATCCGTTCTGCTCAAAGAGCGGGATAAAGAGACCCGGATTCATGAATCCGAAATCCGGATGGAGCCAGCGCACCAACGCCTCCGCTCCTGCGGTCTTATCTTCCTTCAGGTCATGCTTTGGCTGATAATACACCGTAAACTGGTGCTCCTCCAACGCACGCTGCATGTTCTCTTCTATCTTATTCTGCTTTTCCACGCGTTTTTTCAGCGTCTCATCATAAGTGATATAGAGCTTGCCGTACTGATGCTTGATGGTCTTAAGTGCCACCAGCAGGCGGTCACAGGTGGCAGAAACCGGCCGGTCGTGTTCCACATTTTCATAGATGGAAAACTTGACGGTCACTCCCGGAACCGGAAGGATCTGTTTTAAACGGATCAGGGCTGCGTCAGGAGACTGAAGATCCTGCTGGCGGGCCAGAATTACAAACTGGTCACTGCCGTAGCGGCCGCAAACGGCATCCGTATGTTCCCCGGCAGGGAGAAAGCCGGCTATACTCTTTAATATCTCATCGCCCTTGTCTCTGCCGTAGCGCTCGTTGATCCTCTTAAAATTCTCGATATCGGATATTATCATGTTATAAGCGACATCCGGATTATGTTTCAGTAAGTTCTCCGCGTGATGAAAGAAAGCTTTCTGGGTATAAAGACCTGTAAGGTCATCAAATTCAATGGCTTTTAAGGTGGCTGTGGATTCTGTCAGATGCACAATGGCCTGCATTTCCGCATCCTCATTGGCAAAGCCGATGATGAAATGTTCAAAGGTATCTGCCGCGCCGATGCGCACTGCCTTCATGTAATAATAGTGCAGCTCGTCGTCACGAAATACGCGGTAATGCACCTTATACACTTCGTTTTTTCTCAGTTCGTCTACGATCACGTTTTTTTCGGTCATGCGGGAGAACATATCCCGGTCATCCGTAAATACGTTGTTCTCTATATAGACCTGCACGCTTCTTGCATAACCGCTCTTTGCGCGGAGATGTTCGATCACACCCAGTGCCTTGCCGGAGAATCTGTACACGCTGAATTCCTCAGAATTTACCTGCAGACCATATACATCATTATATTCAGTTGTAAGTGCCTGGACTACCTCTGCGGGTTCCAGACTGCGGTCTTCTCTTTGCAGTTCTGAAGCGGACATACTGTTTCTCCTTACATCAGCTGATGTGTTTTTCTGTTCATAGATTTCTTCCATTAAACACAACAGCGCCTATGCTCAGTTTACCAGATTTTACTGGCTTTTTCAATCATCAAGCAGACTTCCAACAATTCATTTCTTATCCTTTTCCGACTTCTTCCAATCATTTATTTCCTCAAGAAACCGCCAGCCGTACTTTTCATACTTCAGTTCACCCACACCGGATACCTGCAGCATCTCCTCCCGGGTGACCGGAGCTAAGATACACATATGAACAAGGGTCTTATCTGAGAAGATAATGTACGGCGGAAGCTTTTCATCCCTGGCAATAGAAAGGCGCAGTGCACGCAGCTTTTCAAAGAGAGAAGGATCCGCATCCTCCCTGGACCAGCTTCCGGTATTCTTTCCGTAGGACTTCTTTTCAAAGGCAGGTTTGCTCTTCTTCTCCTCCCTGGCCATTTTCATCTGAACCACATCTTCCTCCGTAAAGGCTTCCGCTCTCTGCAGCATGCGCACCACAGGATAGCGGTCCTCTGTGACAGCCAGATACCCTTCCAGCACCAGATGGTTCAGGATCTGGCGCAGCTGATACACAGGGATCTCCTGACAGCTTCCAAAGTAAGGATTTTCCTGAAGCCCTCTCTTCCCCATTCTGGCGTTCATCTTACCACGAAGACCATCTGTGATGGTGCTCATGCCGTAGCGCCACGGGCAGGCACGGATGAATCCCAGAATGTTCCGCACTGTTTCTGTGACATCCACAAGATCAAAGTGCGTAAGGCAGTTGGAACAGTTGCCGCAGTAGCCGTCCCCATACTCGCCGAAATAGCCCAGTATAAACTCCCGCAGGCACTGGTTGGTCAGACAGTAGGCTGTCATCTTTTTCAGGCGCTCCTGCTCGCGCTCGCGGATGGCGGCGCCGGCCTCCTCATCCATGCCGTCCGGAGTCTGCATCTGGTCAATAAAGAACTGGTTTGTCACCACGTCCTGACCGGAGTAGAGAAGGATACACTCCGCAGGCAGACCGTCACGCCCGGCTCTTCCCGCCTCCTGATAATAGCTCTCAATGTTTTTAGGCATATTGTAATGAATTACATAGCGCACGTTGGATTTATCGATACCCATGCCAAATGCGTTTGTGGCTACCATGATCCGGGCTCTGTCGTAGAGGAAATCCTCCTGGTTTTTGCGGCGCTCCTCGTCGGAAAGACCGGCATGGTATCTGGTGGCAGAATAGCCGGCGCGGATAAGCTCCATGCAGACCTCCTCCACTGTCTTTCTGGTGAGACAGTAGATCATGCCGCACTCGCCCTCGTGCTCTTTCAGGATGGCTTCCGTGGTTCTCCACTTGTTTCCGTCATTGTATACGGTGAATTTCAGATTTGGTCTGTCAAAGCCGGTGGTCATCTGCATAGGGTCTTTCATATCCAGAAGAGCCAGGATGTCCTCCCGCACTTCTCTGGTTGCGGTGGCCGTAAAGGCGCCGATCACCGGGCGTACCGGCAGACGCCGGATAAAATCCAGGATATGCAGATAGCCTGGTCTGAAATCCTGTCCCCACTGGGATATACAGTGGGCCTCATCGATGCTGATGAAATTTACGGAGATCTCCGCCACCGCTTTCAGAAAGCCCTCTGTGAGCAGGCGCTCCGGTGCCACGTAGAGGATCTTATATGCGCCCCGCTTCATTTCCGCCACAGTCTCCCCATACTGCCCCGAAGTGAGGGAACTGTTCAGAAACGCGGCCGGGATACCCATCTGATTCAGTGACGCCACCTGATCCTTCATAAGGGAGATGAGGGGTGAGATCACCAGGGTGGTTCCCGGAAGAAGAACCGCCGGGATCTGGTAACAGATGGATTTCCCCGCGCCGGTTGGCATGATTCCCAGCGCGTCTCTGCCCGCAAGCAGTGCATCCACCAGTTCCTCCTGACCCGGGCGGAAGGAATCATAGCCATAATACTTTTTTAATGCTTCATGTTTTGTCATTCTTTGCAACTCCTTTGCTCTCACGAGTTAACCACGTACAGACAAAGAATCTCAGGAAAAACAGATAAAGCAGGCTTCCTACATATATATGCGGGAAGCCTGGATCTTATTACTGTTTTTCAGAAATATTTTTTATTTTATAAGGGCGTTTTATCAGATTCCCTCCATATCCTCCGTGATATCCTGCAGAAAGCTCATGATGGGGATATGTTCCCGGCAGAAGTCCTCGCACTGACCGCAGCGGATACAGTCGCTGGCGCTGGTCTCCACTCTCGCCATTCTCTTGTATTCCGCTATAGCCGCGTCCTTCTCCTCCGGCGTTCCCTGGAGAAAGTCACTGTAGAGGGATAAAAATACGGGGATAGGCATATCAACAGGACATCGGTCGCTGCAGTAGCGGCATCCCGTACAGGAAATAGATACTACATTGTTCATGTTTCAGACCTCCGTGTTTCTAAGTTTCTTGAGGGCGTTAATGAGGTACATTGTAAAGATCACCGAGGAGATCACCCAGGTAATAGGATATGCCCAGAAGATCGTCCGGATATCGTTGATAAATTTCAGTGCCACGGTGATATAGGTAATTCGGAATACACACCAGATGGCCAGCATGATAGCCATTGGGACCATTGGTCGTCCCAGACCTCTCATGATACCTGCCACACAGTGGTCGTAGGCCAGAACACAGTAGAACAGAGAGATGGTTCTGGCATCCATGACACCATATGCGATCACGTTCGGGTCATTGCTGAAGCTGCCGATGAGGAACGGAGCCAGGGTAAATACGGTAATGCCGATCATCTCCGCCATGATAAGCGGGCAGACAAGACCAAAGCGCACGCCCTTCTTCACACGGTCCGGTTTTCCCGCGCCGTAGTTCTGGCTCACAAAGGTGGCCAGTGCCATGGAAAAGCAGGTTACCGGCAGGAAGGCAAAGCCCTCCACCTTACTGTAGGATCCGCATCCGGCCATAGCGTTTGCGCCAAAGGAATTGATATTGGCCTGCACCACTACGTTGGCAATGGAGATGACGGAATTCTGAATGCCGGACGGCACACCCTGGGCTACCACCGCGCGGAGCATGTGTCTGTCAAAGCGCACTTCCCGCCATTTGACACCGTAGGTTTCCCCTTTACGACCCAGACGGGTGAGCTTTCGAAATGCCAGCAGCGCACTGATGGCCTGTGAGATCACAGTAGCCAGTGCCGCACTGGACACGCCGCCGTGGAAGCCTGCAATAAAGACAAGGTCCAGAATGACATTGATCACAGCAGAGGTAATTAAATACACCATAGGGCTTCTGCTGTCCCCGATGGACTGGAGAATGCTGGCTCCGCAGTTGTACATAACCACCGCGCTGCATCCCAGATAATAAACTCTGAAATATGCAACAGAATTATGCATAACCTCCTGCGGGGTTCCCATCCATCTTAAAAGCGTTGGGGAACAGGTCACACCGATAAGCGTCAGGGCAATGCCTGCAGAAATGGCGAGTGCCACTGTAGTGTGAACTACTTTATGCAGGTTTTTATTGTCCTTTGCTCCAAAGTACCGGGCAATAAGCACGCCGGCTCCCATGGATACACCGGTGACAAAGCCGGTCATAAGGAAGATCAGGCTTCCGCTGGAGCCCACTGCCGCAAGGGCTTCCGATCCCAGATAGTTGCCTACGATCAGGGAATCCACTGTGTTATAAAGCTGCTGAAAAAGATTGCTCAGAAATACGGGCAGTGCAAAAAGCAGCATCCGCTTAGGCACTGAGCCCGTAGTTAAACCATGTTTTTCTTCCATGATTATGATAGCCTCCGAAAAGATTATAATTACTTCTCACTGGCCTTAACAGGTCTTCTCAAAACCGAACTGTTTGCCGTAGCTCTTTGGATCCTCGTAGCCTACGGACTGGTAGATAACTTTCAGAAGGCGGTGTACGCAGCCCTTCAGATCCTCTCTCTTCAGCTCGCCGCTTGCAAGGGTGGAAAGGATTCCCTGTGCCACGCTTACGGCGTCACGCTCGTTTACGTCACCGGAACCGGTTCCGCCTTTGATGGTGTGGCCTGCACCGCCGCCCAAAAGGGCTACTTTTGCGCCTTTCTCAAGTGGAAGTACGCCGTCATTTTTCAGAAGGACGATGCCCTCCTCTGCTGCTTTTCCCGCAATGGCGCGGTTTTTGATCTCCAGTGGAGATGGTTCTCTGGATGTGGTTCCGCTGAAGGAACGGATTCTTTTTTTCATGTGTTCTACCTCGCATGTGTGTTATGTATGTGTTTTGTTATCAGTTATTTTTTATTCTCAGAGCGTGTCTTCACGTCTCTTACTTTCGGTAAATTCCAGTTGTATCTGGCTGCCAGGAATCGGACCAGAATGACTGTGATAAAGCCGCCAATCATGGCTGGCTGCCAGGAGTGGAGCAGGCCAAAAATGAATGTCATTGTAATGCCGCCTGCTATGGAAGCCAGGGCATAGATGTGTTTTACAAAGATGTCCGGCATCTGATCTGCCATGATATCCCGGAGGGCGCCGCCGCCCACGCCGGTCATAAAGCCTAAAAAGACGATGAGGAACTTGTTTGGACCGTAACCGGCTCCAACACCTATCATGACGCCGTCCACGGTGAAGGCTGCAAGGCCAAGGGTATCAAACCAGAACAGCATCTGGTCGTAGATGGCGTGGATCTTTGCAGGCATGGTGCCGTGTTTGTACATAACGGCAAAGACGATGATGCCTATTACTGCTGCCACCATTACATAAAATGGGTCGCGGAACATTCTCGGTGGGTTGTTGCCTATGATGAGGTCTCGAATGAGACCGCCGCCGCAGGCTGTTGTGATGGCCAGGACCACCACACCGAAGATGTCCATTTTTTTGCGGATTCCCACAAAGGCGCCGGAGATGGCAAAGGCTATGGTTCCTACCAGATCAAAATATTCCAGAAATGTCCAGTTCACAGTAAAGTGACCTCCCCATTTAATATTTGGTACTGTTCTCTGATTCGTTTTATATTGACCGCATTAACGGACAGTGAGTTGATTCCCAGAGGAATCAGGCTTCCGGTCAGCGCCGGGTCAGATGCAAGCTCCCCACAGATGCCTACGGGGATTCCTCTTTTTTTCCCGGCCTGTGTGATCTTTCTGATCGTTTCCAGGAGGAGCTGTTTCTGCTCCTCTGAGGATCCCTTCCCTCCGATATACCGGCTCCTGCCGGTCAGGTCTGCTTCCAGGTCGTTGGTGCCTATGGAGAAGAAATCGGCTGTTTCTGCCAGCTGGTCCGCACAGGTTACGGCGGACCGGGTTTCTATCATGCAGCCTCTTGGGATGTTTGCATAATGGGTGCCTTCGGCTGAGAGCTCCTGCTTTATTTCCTCTGTAAGACTAAGAGCGGCAGCGAATTCCTCTTGATCGTGGATCATGGGAAACATGACTGCCAGATTGCCGTAGGCGCTGGCTCTGTAGATCGCGCGGAGCTGGGCGCGCAATATATCCGGGCAGGATAACGCGAAGGCGGTTCCGCGGAGGGATGGTGCATTCTCTTCCGGAAGTTTCAGATATTCCGGTGTTTTGTCGCCGCCAAAATCTACGGTTCTGATAATGACCTTCGCCGGAGACATCTTTTCTGCTGCAGTGCGATACTGCTGAAACAGTTCTTCTTCCGTTGGGAGGGAATCCTTCTGCAGATATGCAAACTCGGTTCGGTACAGGCCTATGCCGTCTGCGCCGTTTTCCAGAGCGGCGTTCAGGTCCTCCGGGCCGGAGATGTTGGCATAAACCGGAAATGTGTTTGTTTGGTTTCTCAGAGAACGCGGCTGGGTTTTTGCCTCAGCTTTTTCCCCTGTTTTTGTTTTATACTGTCGAAGCAGTTTCTCATCGGGATCCAGATATAGAATTCCTTTGTTTCCATCTATAACAGCCATCTGACCATCAATATTTTCAGGGATCGGAATTCCTGTGATGGCAGGGATGTTTCTGATTCTGCATAGGATGGCTGTGTGGTTCTGCAAACTATCGTTAGCTGTTATCAGTGCACAGATTTGATTCCGCGGGATCTTCATCAGTCCGGATGGCGTGATGGTTTCAGCGCAGAATACAAATGGTTCTTCTGTTTTTTCTGCCGAGGTTTCCTCCTCTTCTGTTTCAGCCAGAGCATTTAGAAGGAGTTCGGAAACATCCTTTAAGTCTAACGACCGTTCTCTAAAATATGGCTCATCTAAATTTTCAAATACAGACAAAAAAGATTCTGTGGCAGTTTTCACTGCATATGCTGCTGTGACAGGTTCTGCTGCCATGCGTTTTTCTATCTCGCCAAGATATTCCGGATCCCGCAGCATCATTTTCTGGGCCAGAAAGATCTCTGCTGCCTCTTTCCCTGCTTCCGCCAGGGTCTTCTGATACAGCTCTTCCAGCTGGGCTTCCGCCTGGGTTCCGGCTTTTATAAGCTTCTCCCGTTCCTTTTCAGGAACATCGGTATATTTTCTCACAGCTGTTTTTCTGCTGTCGTTCAGGCTTCGTACACGACCAATGCCAATGCCTTCCGACACAGCTATTCCCTGTAAGATCATCAATCGGTTTCTCCTTAAAATACGATTTAAGTTTTATTCTGTCAGGTCAGAGATCGCTTCTGCCAAGGTCTTTCAGCAATGCCCTTACCTGTGTTTTCTCCGCCATTCCTTCTGAGAAGGCGGATGCAGATCCGGTACAGAGGCCCATATAGAATGCCTGCTCGTAATTGCCGGCTTCCAGATATCCTGCCAGGAAGCCTGCCACCATAGAGTCGCCGGCGCCTACGGAGTTTAGTACCTCGCCTTTAGGAGCCTCGGACCGGAATACCTGGCCGTCCTCTGTCAGAAGGACTGCACCTTCTCCTGCCATAGATACCAGCACGTTCTGCGCGCCTGCTTCCTGCATTTTCCGGGCATAGGGGATCACATCATTTCTGTCAGTCAGGGATACGCCGTAGATCTCGCCCAGTTCGAAGTTGTTTGGTTTTATTAAGAATGGATGGTACTGAAGCACGTTCATCAGAAGATCCTTTGTGGCATCCACCACAATGCGGATCCCTCTTCCATCCAGGTGTTTCATAATATCGCTGTAGATGGTACCGGGCATGGCGGAGGGAATAGATCCTGCAAGGATCAGATAATCACCGGATTTTAAGGTGTCCAGTTTATCGTACAGTTTCCTGATATCCTCTTCCTGAATAGCAGGCCCCATACCATTGATCTCCGATTCCTCCTGCGCACGGATCTTCACGTTGATGCGCGAGAGCCCGTCTTTCACCGGAATAAACTCTGCCGGAATCTCCCGCTCTTTCAGAAGCCTGGCAATCTCATCCCCGGTAAACCCGGCCTGAAACCCCAGCGCCGTACTCTCAAACCCAAGGTTCTTAAGAACCATAGAAACATTGATTCCTTTTCCTCCGGGATTCATAATCTCTTTTGTAGTACGACTGATCCCGCCTTTCTTCAACTCATCCAGCGAAACAATATAATCCAAACTCGGGTTAAACGTAACCGTATAGATCAAACCAATCCCTCCCAACAGGTCTCTGCCCTGCGTATCTTATTTCATGCGTAATGTATATTATATCGCATTTTCCATAGTTTTCATACCCATACTATAAGTTTCTATGCTTACCACTTTACTGTGCACTCACGAAAAAAATAGGTTACTGTTCACTGGCAAGCCAGTAAACAGTAACTTCACAGGCCTATTTAGAGTTTTGCTTCGCAAAAGAGGCCTGCTCACCCCTGAATCACTTTCTCCGGTCACCTAATCAGCAAGTGATTAGGTGCCGTGTGAACTGTAACAAAAATAGTTCAGTTGAAATATACCGCAGATGCACTATATTTCAACTGAACTTATTGCTTGATCTGATATTCAGGCTTCCTTCGCCTGCAGCTCTCTCAGTAGTTTCAGCTCCCTGGTAAACAGGGCTACTGAAAGAATGATAGAGAATATATCGGAGATTGGGTAGGCGTACATAACGCCGCGGAGACCGATGAAAAGTGGCAGGAGCAGGATGATCGGGATCAGGAAGATGATCTGTCTGGACAGGGACAGTACCACAGCCTGCATAGGTTTTCCAACGGACTGGAAATAAACGCCTGCCAGCATTGGGATGCCCATAACAAAAATGGTGAGAGTCATGTTGCGGAGACACATCACACCGAATTCATTGTAAAGCTCGCTCTCCTGTCCGAAGAGGGAGATGATAAGGGCAGGACAGGTCTGGAAGAAGATCCATCCAAAGCATCCCATCACGATGGTGGTGAGTGCCGTCTTCTTTACAAGCTCACGCACACGGTCATACTTATGTGCACCAAAGTTAAACGCAAAAATTGGCTGCGTAGCATTGGTGATTCCAATGATCATGGACATCATCAGGCTGACGATCTTCATGGTGATACCGAAACAGGTAACCGGAATGTCCGCGCCGTATACAGAGAGCAGACCGTATTTTGCTGCCTGATTGTTCAGGATGATCCGGGATACCAGATTGGCCATCTGGGTCAGGAATGCGGACATACCAATGATACAGATCATTTTCAGTCTGGAGAAATCCGGTGCTGTATCTGCAGGCCTGAAAGTCAGGGTTCGCAGTTTGCGGAATCGGTAAAGGCTGAGTCCGCAGGAGATGATCTGACCTATGATGGTCGCCAGAGCTGCGCCCTTTACGCCCCAGTGGCATACAAAGATGAAGATCGGATCCAGAATGATATTGGCGATGGCGCCGGCCAGCATGGAGATCATGGCAAAGCGCGGTGCGCCGTCGGCACGGATGATATCGTTCATCATCATACTGGTGGTGACAAATGGGAAACCGATCAGGATGATACGGCTGTAATCAATGGCGTAGGACAGGTTGTCCGGAGTAGCACCAAAGAAATTCAGCATCGGAACCATAAAGATCTCTCCCACGATCAGGAGCATTAATCCCCAGAAGAGAGACAGCCCAAAGCCGCTGCCTACAAAGCTGTCGGCCTTTCGCTGGTCTTTTCTGCCCAGATTCAGCCCTGCGTTGGCTGCGGTACCTGCAGCAGTCATGATAGACAGCGCCAGAAGCAGCTGTACGAATGGGAAAGATACGGTGGTGGCACCATTTCCCAGATAACCTACACCACGGCCGATGAAAATCTGGTCTACCATGTTGTAGATGGAGTTTACAAGCATTGAAATGACACCCGGAACAGAGTAGGTGAGAAGCAGTTTCCCAATCTTCTCCGTGCCGAGGATATTTTCTTTTTCCATAGAAACCTCCTCGCTAAAATGAAAATCATGTAACACTATACAGGTTTTTATTGTTATTAGCAACGGATTTTGCTAGGATAAAACAGGACAAAAAGGAGATGACAATATGTACACCGAACAGATAATAAGAGAAAAGTATAGAAAGCTCACATTGCTTTTAATTGAGAAGGGACTGCTGATCACCACCATGGAGAGTGCTACCTCCGGGCAGATCGCCTCTCTTATCACAGATACGGAAGGCGCGTCTGCCATTATGAAGGGGGCATTTGTTACCTACAGTAACGAAGCTAAGATCCGCCAGGGTGTTTCTGCTGAGACTTTGGAAAGGTATAGCGTATACTCGAAAGAAACTGCCAGAGAGATGGCTGCAGCCTGCCGGAAGGCATATGCAGCAAATATCGGCGTAGGTGTCACCGGGACTATGGGCAACGTGGACCCGGCCAATGAATCCGCCTCCGTCCCGGGGCAGGTATATTTTGCTATTGACTATAATGGCAATATAACAGACTACTACTTAGAACTGGAACCACAGCCCACCCGCCTTATGTATAAGCTGGCAGTGGCAGGCGAAGTGGCAGACAGAATATTTGAAATAATGGGAGAATAAGAAATGGAACAGACAAAGAAACCTCTGTCCAGAGAGGAATTGCTGGGCAAGGGTGATATCCATGCACTGATGATGAAATTTGCCATCCCCAGCATCATTGCCATGCTGGTAGGCGCCGTTTATAACATTGTGGATCAGATCTTCATAGGACGATACGTGGGTACCCTTGGAAATGCAGCTACCAATATCGCATTTCCGCTGACCATGTCCTGCACAGCTATCGGTCTTCTCTTTGGAATTGGCGGTGCAGCCAACTTTAACCTGCACATGGGGCGGAAGGATTATGAGAAAGCGCCGTATTTCATCGGCAATTCTCTCACCATGCTGATCTGCCTCGGAACTCTGCTGACCGTGATCACGGAGCTTTTCCTCCGCCCGATGCTGATGTTCTTCGGTTCTCCGGCGGATGTGCTTCCTTATGCCATGGAATATGTGCGCATCACAGCCATCGGCTTTCCGTTTCTGATTCTGACCACCGGCGGCGGACATCTGATCCGCGCGGATGGCAGTCCGAATATGACCATGATCTGCTCCCTCTCCGGAGCTATCATCAACACCGTACTGGATGCGCTCTTTGTAATCACCTTTGGCTGGGGTATGTTCGGCGCAGCGCTGGCAACTGTGATCGGACAGGTCTTCTCCGGAATTCTGGTCCTCAACTATATGCGTAGTTTCAAAACACTGAAGCTGGAAAAGATCCACCTGATTCCAAATGTGAAGATCGTGCTTCAGACGGCATCTCTTGGCGTGGCTTCCTGTGTAAACCAGTTTGCCATGATGGTCATGCAGATCATCCTCAACAATTCCATGAAGCACTATGGCGCGCTGTCTGTTTATGGAGATTCTATTCCAATTGCCTGTGCCGGAATTGCAACGAAAGTAAATCAGCTATTTTTCTCCATCGTCATTGGAATTGCACAGGGTTCTCAGCCAATCGAAAGCTTCAACTATGGAGCGAAACAGTATAAACGTGTGCGTGACACTTACATGCTGGCATTAAAAGCAGCATTCGTCGCATCCATCGTCGCTTTCCTTTTATTCCAGACCATACCGGAAAAGCTCCTTGCTTTCTTCGGATCCGGTTCCCCGGAATATGTGGATTTCGGCGTGAGATTTTTCAGGATCTTCCTGTTCTGCACCTGGGCCAACTGCATTCAGCCTGCCACCTCTCAGTTCTTTGCCTCCGTTGGCAAACCACTCCGCGGCATGTTCGTATCCCTGACCCGTCAGATCATCTTCCTGATCCCGCTGCTCCTGATCCTGCCCCTCTTCTCCGGAATCACCGGAATCCTCTACGCCGGCCCAATAGCCGACTTTATGGCTGCAATTACTGCCGCTGTGATGGTGTGGATTGAGTTTAAGGATATGAAGAGACTGGAAACCTTCGCATAAAACAACTTAACAGCAAACAGACAACAAGGTGGTGAGACAGGTGCTTAAAACATATCTGAAAGATAATCATATTTCCATGTATAAACTATCCAACACCAGCGGTGTGCCATATGAGGAACCAATCATAGCAGTAAAAAGTGAGGCCACACGCTCTATCAGGATATTAGGCTTATGGAAACTAGAAGAATTGTTGGCTAAAATTGAGCTGAAAAATGCATATGAGAAAATAGTATCACAGAAAATGTCAGAGAGCTGATGAAAGATTCATGATACTCATGAGAATACGAATAGACGGGGCTGCACGGTATTTCTTTCCGGCAGCCTTTGCTTGTGTCGAAAAACCTGCTTGTTTTTCTTCGTGAGTGTACAGTAAAGAGGTAAGCATAGAAACTGAGTGGGAGAATAACTTGTTTTATACAGAATGAAATGTTATGATAAAATTATAGAAGAAAATATAAATCAACTATAGCAATTCAGAATTTATTTTTCACAATAAGAAGGAGGAGACACAGTGAGAACAAAGACAAACATGAAAAACATCATAGCAGCTTTGTTTGCCATCTGCATAACAT
The DNA here is from genome assembly GCA_018064695.1 of Candidatus Blautia equi. Lineage (GTDB taxonomy): Bacteria > Bacillota > Clostridia > Lachnospirales > Lachnospiraceae > Blautia_A > Blautia_A equi. Next base: position 16,620 of record JAGHUU010000296.1, read on the forward strand.
TCACACTCAGTGAGATGATCACCAGTGTTCCTGTGCAGGCAGGACCTTACGCGTGGGTGCTTACAAATACGGAAAAGAAGCCAAAACCGGATGATGGAGGTGATCATTTTTCTTCTGTCCCAAGCACATCTGATGATTTTTATTCTGAGGAGACCAATAATTACACAGGGCCGGAACACACATGGGCTACTTTAAAAGGCTGGTTTACAAAGCCAGAAGGAATCGTATCTCCTGGTGGAAAGCTTCATTCTAAAATCAAAATCATGTGTCTGGGATATGAGGACTCTGATAATTATTATGCCAATGGCCAGATGGGAATTACTATCGTAACCTATGATAAAATTGATGGTATGCTGGTACATCAGGATTGGTATAATATGGATGAAAATGTAGATTTCTATAAGTCGACAGGCATAACCATGTACAATTCAGAATTTGATAAAGGCGTTATGGAATACACATTTGAGTCACCTGAATGGCTGGAAGGTACTCCTGGTGAGGAGAGATATGTCGTTGCAGGTACATCTGCAGCAGATCATTGGTTTACCTATACATGGATGGACACTGCCGAAGCGTTTTCACTTAATGAGGATTTCTCGGTAACACCGGATCAGTCAGCTCTTGCAGGTGCTGTAACAGATATTCTTCCAAGTGGTGAAACAATGTTCCGTCTGTCTGATGGACAGTATGCAAGAAATGCCTGGGTTAAAATTAACGGTGATTATTATTTTGCCGATCCTTTAGGATACAGTGTAAAAAGTATCTATTCTACAGATGGGTATTGGGTAGATGCAGAAGGAAAGTGGGATAGCAATTATCCTCTTCGCCCGACGGATCCGGATCCGGTGAACGGCGGACAATACGGGGACGATTTTATCAATGTCAGTATAAAACTTCTGAACTCCGCAAGTGCATCACATTATGGTACATTTACGTTATCATATGATGGTCTTGATTTCGAAGAAACCTATGCTTTTGATCCATTAGGATACGGTAATTACTCATTGACTTTGCTCCCTGATGATATAACTGCCGGATATTTTACAGTTTCCGACAAACAGGATGTTATCAGTGCTTCCATTTGGGGTTCATGCAGCTGGTACCGCCTAAAATAAAAAGTCATATCAATGGAGCCGTTGTATAAGGGGCACAATTTAAAGGGTCTGGCTGTGAGCCAGACCCTTTATTGTATTGCTGATATTTTATACTTCGTATTTCTTCTGGTATCTTAATATCAGAAGGGATCAGACAGGATCAGAAGTAATTCATCCCCATTTGCCGATCTTTTCTCTCAACATGCTCAGGAATTCTTCGCAGTCAGCTCATCAACGATCTTATCCAAATCATAGTCTGGAGCATATTTACTAATAACATCGTAAATCCGTGTAATATATTCCTCAGACTCTTCGAGCCATTCTGCAATTTCTGCTATAGGAGTCCCTTTTTCCATTCTTTTGATGATAAAGCTTACAAGTTTTTTAACTGCCCCAGTTTCTTCTTTTTCTTGTAGTAGTTCCTCAAAGTACACGTAATTCACCCCCCATTTGTCTGCGTTTTATCTCGCACTATAAAACGTCTGCTTAGCTCCTGTATCATTAATCAGAACGTCCTTAGGATAAACAAAAGCCATCAGCCAGGTAACATACATATCTCCAATGCAGCCTCCAAAGTGGATTGCAAAAACAATGCTCATATAGAATGCTG
>JAGHUU010000164.1 GCA_018064695.1 Candidatus Blautia equi
GTTATAATCCGTTAAAATATAGTAGGTATTGTCTGATAATCGGGGCAGTGGCTGTGTGAAACCGAGGTGCCCATAAGATGAAGGACATGAGAAGAATCACATTTTGCCTGTTACTGTTCACCGGCAAGCTGGCAAACAGTAACTTCGCAGGCATATGTAAAGTTTTGCTTCGCAAAAATGCCTGCTCACCCCTGAATCATTTTCTCCGGTCACCTAATCAGCGAGTGATCAGGTGCCGTGTGAAATGTAACTTTTTCTTTATTCTGTCTCTTGTTGGAACTGTGATGGTTACAGGATGCGGCAGAAAAGAGGATATAATAATACTGACAGACTGTGCGCCGGAGCCGGCTTTAGTGGTTACGGAAGCACCGCTTCCTTCTCCAACAGTGGTGATGGAGGCAGAGATACCCCGGACCATCTTCATAGATGTCTGCGGTGCAGTGCGATCCCCAGGTGTATACCAGATACCCGAGGGCAGCAGAGTCTTTCAGGCTGTGGAAGCCGCCGGAGGTTTTTCGGAGGAGGCCGCGCCGGATCTTATCAATCTGGCCAGAGTCCTTGCGGATGAGCAGCAGGTACGTATCCCAACAGAAGAGGAAAGGGAGTCAGCAGAGAGCAATACAGCAGGAAGTCCCGAGGACGCCTACCCATATCCGGAAGAACCGGAGCAGAGGTCCGACGGAAAAATAAACCTGAACACCGCCGGTCTTGAGCAGCTTATAACTCTGAACGGAATCGGCGAGACCAGAGCCCGGGCAATTCTCGACTACAGAGAGACCCACGGCCCATTTGCTTCTGCAGAAGAGATCATGCATGTACAGGGTATCAAAGAAGGTACCTTTGTAAAGATAAAAGACCAAATAGTAGTAGAATAAGGAGAACTTATATGGCTAAGAAAGTGTTGGTAGTAGATGACGAGAAGCTGATCGTCAAGGGAATCCGTTTCAGCCTGGAGCAGGATGAGATGGAGGTTGACTGTGCATACGATGGCGAGGAAGCACTGGAAAAAGCACGTGAAAATAAATATGACATTATTTTACTTGACCTGATGCTCCCTAAGATGGATGGTCTGGAGGTATGCCAGCAGATCCGGGAGTTTTCTAACGTTCCTATCGTTATGCTTACCGCCAAGGGTGAGGATATGGATAAGATCCTGGGCCTGGAATACGGCGCAGACGACTACATCACAAAACCTTTCAACATTCTGGAGGTAAAAGCCAGAATCAAAGCCATTATGAGAAGATCCGGTGCCGACCACGAGGAGAAAGAAAAAGCAAAGACCGTGGAGGCCGGTGATTTAAGACTGGACTGCGAGGGCAGACGCGTATTTGTGGCAGGAAAAGAGATCAACCTCACCGCAAAGGAATTCGATGTTCTGGAGCTCCTTGTGTTCAATCCTAATAAAGTATACAGCCGCGAGAACCTGCTGAACATTGTCTGGGGTTATGAGTATCCGGGTGATGTCCGCACCGTGGATGTACACATTCGTAGACTTCGTGAAAAAATTGAGGCTAATCCCAGTGAGCCTAAATATGTTCATACCAAGTGGGGAGTTGGATATTACTTCCAGGCCTAGTGTATGAAAAAGAAACCTAACTTCTGGAAAAGTCTTCGGTTTCGTATTATGATGATCCTGATCTTTCTGGGAATCGTGCCGAGTGTCATTGCGGCCAGGATGGTAGTTACCAGCTACCAGACCCAGGCCATGGAGAACCAGATCGCAAATCTCCGCACACAGTGTGACATTCTGTGCAACCTGTTAATTAAAGAGAATTATATGAATGACTCCAGCTCGCCGGCTATCAACGGTAAGCTGGAGTTATTAAGTAATATCTACAGTGGAAGGATCCTGCTGGTTGACAGGGATTTTAAGATCATCAAGGATACATTCCGGATCGATGAGGGAAGGACCCTGCTTTCCTCCGACGTACTCAAATGCTTTAAGGGAGAATCAGAGGCCATCTACACCAGAAAGAACAATATTCTGGAGCTGGTCATTCCGGTGAGCAGTCCTGAGGTAAAACAGCTTCAGGGTGTTATGCTTTTCACCGTCAATTCCAATGAGATCATAAGAACCGCCCAGCAGATGGAGCAGCGGGCCCTGGTAATCATTGGTTTTATCGCTATTTTGACAATTATTGTCGCTTATCTGACGGCAGCAGGACTTATGAAGCCTTTTGCCCGCGTCACCAAATCCATTGAGGATCTGACCGACGGCTACCACGAGGGCGAGATCTCTGTTTCCGATTATACCGAGACAGAGCTTATTACCGATGCGTTCAACAAGCTGCTTTCCCGTATGAAGGTTCTGGATGAGTCCAGACAGGAGTTTGTATCCAATGTCTCCCACGAGCTGAAGACTCCTATGACCTCTATGAAGGTACTGGCAGATTCTCTGGTTGGACAGAGCGGCGTGCCGGAGGAGCTCTATCAGGAATTCCTGCAGGATATCACTGCGGAGATCGACAGGGAGAATAAGATCATCACCGATCTTCTGTCCCTTGTAAAGATGGATAAGAAAGTGGCAGGCATGCATATCGTCCATCAGAATATCAACGAGCTGCTGGAGGAGATCTTAAAGAGACTGAAACCGATCGCCAACCAGCGCATGATCAAGCTGTATCTGGAGAGCTTCCGTACCGTGGAGGCAGATATCGATGAGGTGAAGCTCACCCTGGCTATCAGCAACCTGGTGGAGAACGGTATCAAATATAATGTGGATGAAGGATGGGTGCGCGTCACACTGGATGCGGATCACCAGTACTTCTATGTGACTGTTGCGGATTCCGGTATGGGTATTCCGGAGGATTCTCTGGAGAGGATCTTCGAGCGCTTCTACCGCGTGGATAAATCCCATTCCAGGGAGATCGGCGGTACCGGTCTTGGTCTTTCCATCACCAGAAGCACCATTGCCATGCACCATGGAACGGTCTCTGTAATCAGCAAAGAGGGAGAGGGAACCACCTTCTCCGTAAGAATTCCGTTATCCTATATCCCGTAGGAGGTAGAACTTGAAAAAATGGAGCCACGCAGTCTTTTTTCTGCTCGCGGCGTGTACAGTCCTGTTATTCTGCATGACGGTACATGGGGATGAGGAGAATAAAAGCGCTGCTTACTATTACTATTATCTGAATAAGGATGCTTCTGCCCTTGAAAGAGCCGAGTATCAGAATGCCCCGGAGGACCCGGATAAGGTCTTTCAGGATCTGATGATCCGCTTCGGAAGCCGCAGTAAGGAGGAGAAGAACATTAATCTTCTGCCTGACGATGTGATCATCAATGCTTATGAGCAG
>JAGHUU010000074.1 GCA_018064695.1 Candidatus Blautia equi
CCACTTCTCCTTCTCCGTTGAAGAGCATCTTAATACCCATGGATTCCATCATTTCTGCCTGGTCCTGATCTGCGGTCTCATCTGCCAGATTGATCATGATCTTTCCGGTGGTGAACGCCTTGGTATCCACCTGATCCAGTCGGAACCGAAGGTTTCTCTCTCCGTCTATACAGAGCATATAAGTTCCGCTTAACAGTCCGTTTTCTCTCTCACCGCTTCCGTACAGTTCCATAGTAGAGGAATCGCTTTCCATCAGAAGGGTATAATATTCTGTATCTCCTTCGACAGGAGCTGCCCAGGAGAACTTAACATCTCCATCAGAATCTATCGCGCCAATAGTTCTTCCAATCACCTGACCCTCTTCATCTGTGAACAGATTCAGGAGCAGATAAGCGTCTTCGCCTGTTTCAGTCTCGTCAGCCGGAGCCTCATTTTCATGTTCTTCCAAAATCCGCTCCATCGACTGTACAAAATCATCGTACAGACCTTCCAGTTCCGGGCTCGCCTTTTCAAAATTCTGAATGACCTGTGCCAGCTGTTCATCGTCCTTCATGGTTTCGGCGATCTCATAAAACATAGAATCCACATTAGCGTTGGTCAGCTTTGCTTCATAAATGGTCGCAGGGAAATCACCCACTGCGAGCTCTAACGTGGTGTCACTGCTCTCCTGCACCTCTACATACTCCAGCGCAATGCCAAGATGGCGGTCAAGAAGCTCCTTTGTGGTCTGACCATCCGGGGCGTAAGCTGCAGGATCCTTAAGGGTCTCCAGAAGGTTTAGCCACTCCTCCTCGTCCACGGACTCATCGTTCACCCTGATATTCAGATCGGAAGACAGAACTGCGCCGGTGAGTTCCGGAAACAGAACCATCTGCAGCTGTTTTGGGTAATCTGTTTTCAGCAGAGCATGAAGCAGCTCCTGATCATTCAGGTATGCCGCTGCAACGCTCTTTATTTCCAGATTTTCTTTGTCTGCCTCCCAATCCATACGGATCAGAGCATTGTCAAGCCAGGAAAGATCAATGGAAGCGCCCATGGAGAACATAAGCTTAGCGGTGTCTGAGAACTGGGTGCTGATTTCAAAAGCTCCTGCACCATCGTCAACAGATGCATAAAGCGCATCGATTCCCTCTGCAAGGGATGTGGTGAATTCACCCAGAGATTCCTTCTGAATGCTCAGATAATCTGCTGCGGATACTGCTGCCGGTGCAGCTAAAACCATGGCAGCGGACATGACTGCCGCCGCACTCTTTTTCATAAACTTTTTTTTCATAATCGTTATCCTCTCGTATTCAATTCATACTGTCCCGGGTTCCTCCGAATTGCAGGCAAGATTTTAAATAAGTACGGCGAAACCGATGTATTACCATTAGAATAACAGAATGGAGCATAATATACAAACAAAAAAGCTCCCGGACGGATCCGAGAGCATAAAAAAGTCGGGGTGACAGGATTCGAACCTGCGGCCTCCTGGTCCCAAACCAGGCGCTCTAGCCAAACTGAGCCACACCCCGATTGCCTTGCATTTCGCAAGCAGATAGTATATTATCATACTATATACGAAATGTCAATATGTTTGGAGAAAGAAAATATTATGAAGATACAGAAACTTTACAGTTACCTGCGGCAGGCCATTGATGAATACGAGATGATCCAGGATGGAGACCGCATAGCGTTGGGGATCTCCGGCGGAAAGGATTCCCTGACCCTGCTCTATGGTCTGGCCGGACTCCGCAGATTTTATCCAAAGAAGTTTGAGCTCATCGCTATTACCGTGGACCTTGGATACGAGGGCTTTGATCTTAGCAAAATCCAGGCACTCTGCGACACGCTGGAGGTGGAATACCATATCGTTCACACACAGATCAAGGATATGGTGCCGCCGGGAGAATGCTCCCTGTGCGCCCGCCTGCGCAAAGGGGCTTTTAACAATAAGGCCAAAGAGCTGAACTGCAATAAGATCGCCTACGCCCACAACCAGGACGATGTGGTGGAGACCCTTATGATGTCCATGATCTACGAGGGCCGCATCTCCACCTTCTGGCCCGTGACCCACTTTGACGACACCGACCAGGATGTGATCCGCCCTCTCATGTACGCGCCACTCTCTGAGATTCGCGGTTTTCAGAACAAATACGACCTCCCGGTTTCCAAAAATCCGTGCCCATACGACAAAACCACCCAGCGCACTTACGTCCGGGAACTGCTGCGGGACATCAACCACCACGCCCCCGGCGCAGTAAAACGCATCATGACAGGCATCCGAAATGCCAATTTAGAGGGCTGGGAAAAATAAGCCCTGTGGGAATAACAGAAGGCATAAATATAGGGGACAGATGATCTGTCCCCTGTTTTTTATTTAGAAGCAGTATCCGGTAGAACGGTCAAGGACGCTCTTGTATTCGCCCTCGCCGAGCCATGCCTTCAGGTTGTGTTCGCTGATCTCAAAGATCTGTTTCATGGTCAGATCCAGATGGAAGCCTCCCGTGATGTGCGGGGTGAGGAGCAGGTTTGGTACGGAGAAAAGGGCATGCCCTTCCGGAAGCGGCTCCACCTCCACTACGTCCAGCCAGATGCCGGCAAAGCGGCCGGTGACCTCCGGCTTTTGCAGGTCTGCAAGCGGAATTACATTGCCGCGGCCTACGTTCATAAGGTATGCGCCTTCTTTACAGTTTGCAAGCATGTCGGCATCTAAGAGATGTTTTGTCTCTGCGGTTCCGGGAAGCGCCAGAGCGATCACATCTGCTTTTGCCAGCTCCTCTTTCAGGGCATCCATGCCGTAGAGCTCATCCAGCTCTGCAGGGCAGGTACCCGGTCTTCTTCTGATTCCCACAATGGTGCATCCGAATGGACGCATTCTCTTTGCAAACTCCATACCGATGTTTCCGGTTCCAAGGATCAGCACTCTCTTGCCAAATGGAGTGGTGACAGGGCCTTCGTCTGTCCAGATGGCCTTTTTCTGGTCTTCCAGATAAGCCGGGATCTTCTTCATCATAGCAAGCAGCATGGCTACCATATATTCCGCAATACCAATTCCATAGGCACCGGTCACAGTGGCGATGGTGGTCTCTTTGGAGATCTTATCCGTAACTGCATAAGCATCAGCGCCGGAGCTGTTTAACTGAAGGAATTCCAGATGTTTGCACACGGAAAGCTCATCCGGGGAGAAGTTACCCACAACCGCATGGGCATCTGCCAGCGCATCAGCTGCCTTTCCGCCGTCTGCCACTACGATCTCTATCTCAGAAGAAAGCTCTCTTAATTTCTGAATTCTCTCTTCAGTAAAAATGCCGCTCTTAATACATACTTTTTTCATTTCTCTTCTACCTCATCCTTTGTATTTATAAAATATGCGTCCAGGCCCATTGCGATGCCCTCTGCCAGTCTCTCATGATCCAAAGCCGTGTGAGTGGATCCTCTGTCTCCCACTTCCAGATCCACGGATGGAATTGTGGAATAGGAGGTCTGGGTGAGATCGATCTCCATGGATCCGCTGGAGAAGATCTTTACGCCTGCCTCTCCCATTTTTCCAATCAGGGCTTCTCCCAGCGCGTTATGGGCTTCCCAGTGTTCCGACACCGGATACATGCTTCTGTAGCTGCTGCTTGATGGAACGCTGATATAAAAAGCTCCTTTGTCGTTTTCAGAGGAGTCGTAATGCAGGGCAATGTGGCAGTCCGCATAATGATTGGCGATCAGGGTTCTGGAAATGTTGTCCAGGCGGGTCTCGTTATCCTCGCGGATCATCAGCACGTTGTAGCCCTTTGCAAGCAGCTTATCCTTCAGCACCAGAGCCAGAGCCAGGTTCACTTCACACTCCGGCGTTCCGTCCAGAAGCTCTGTTCCGGAGGAAACTGCTGTGGCCATAATGGCGCCCTCAGCCGTGCTGCCACCGGTTACTTTTGGGGAACCGTCCGGATGGCAGAGGGTCTTCACGGAAGCGCCGCCTGGGGTTCCATGTCCGGCATTTACGCAGATCGTAATGTCTTTTCGGATGCTCTCATCCGCATAATAGAGTCTGGCAGGGTCGTCAAAGATGGCCGCATTTCCGGCCCACTCCCATTCCCCCTCCAGGAAGATTTCTTCATAATCCATATTTTCTGCCTCTTCTGCCGCAGACTCTTTTATTAAATCATCCTCTACTATTAAGTCTGATTCTTCTGTTATATCAAGCTCTTCTATATCCGCAGTCTGTGCGGCCTCTTCCGCAGCGCAGTTCACTCCTGCTGCCATCCCCATACCGCTAAGACAGCCGCAGAGCATTAACGCTGTGATCATCTGTACATTCTTTCTTTTTTTCATATGATTTCCTCTATGTTTTCAACTTGCTCATATGGATTCAGTGTATCATTCCGGGAAATATACTGCAAGTGCAACCGCACCCTCCCCGTCCTCAAAAAAGTGGTAGCCTAACAGGGGGCAGTAATGATATAGTAAAGAAGACTGTTTACAACTATGGAGATCACAATATGAAGAAAAGAACGATTCTGCGCTCTCTGCTGACAGGCTTTGCACTCTCTGCCCTTGTAGTTTCCGCCTCCGGAATGGCCGGTGCGGAAGCCGTGACAGACCCGGCGCTCCCTGCGGAAGAGACCGTTTACGAACCATTACGCCCTTACGTACAGGGATTTTTCCAGGTAGGAGCCTTCAAAGATCCTGACTATGTATGGGACATAAAAACCTGTACGGAAAAAGACCTGGAGCCATCTGAGGTGCAGCTGTATCATCCCCTGGATGCCAATCAGCAGAAATTTTATTTTGAAAACTTTGCCCTGAACAGCTGGCGCATCAGCGATCCTCAGACCGGAAAAGCCCTGACCCTTTCAGCGGACGGCCGCTCTGTATCCATGACTGCCATGGAACATCCGGCCAATGTTACTGCTACTCCAAACCAGACCTGGATCCTCACCGAGAATCCGGATCACACCTTCCTCATTCAGGCCTCCAACGGTAAGTACCTTACCAGAAACGGCTCCCACAACTACTGCGGTATGCCGCTTTCCCTTGAAGATGCTTCCGGAAAGACCAATCAGAGATGGGAGCTGAACACCACCTGGATCACCGCGGCACCGCCTGTGGATACTGATCTTGTAAATCCTTATGCTCCCGACGGCCAGTATGCCAAACTGAATCTGGTACTGAAAGCCGGCAGTCAGAAGGCGGAGCTCACCAGTGCCATGCTGGCAGAGCATATGATCGAGACTGTGGATCATGGCTATGTGCTTGACCCTGATTACCTGCCCGCATTTGTCCGGACCCTGGCTGAGACCTTTGATACCCAGGATAAGCCGCGTAAATTCATCACCACCGCAGGGCAGGAGATCACCCTCACCGTAGGCAACTATGGCTACAAGCTGAACTGTGATGAGACTCTGACTGTACTGAAGAATCATCTGCAGACCGACGGTGCCCTTGCTGTGGACCCTGTATGGATCCATAAAGTAACCGTTCTTGGAAACGACAACGGTATCAACGACCTGGGAGACAGCTATGTAGAGGTGGATATCGGAACCCAGAAGGTATGGCTGTACCAGTACGGCGAACTCCTGATGGAATCCGACTGTGTCACCGGAACCTACGGTCACACCGATACCGTGCAGGGCGCGTACGCCATCTTCTTTAAGCAGGCTCCTGCCGTGCTGAAGGGCGCTGACTATGTTTCAAACGTAGATTTCTGGATGCCATTCTACAACGGCTACGGCATCCACAATGCGGGCTGGCGAAACACCTTTGGCGGTGAGATTTACAAGACCAACGGCTCCCACGGCTGCGTCAACATGCCATACGATACCGCAAAGCAGGTCTATGAGACCGTCTCTGTAGGTTATCCGGTGGTTGTATATTCTTCCATTCCTGAAGATGCGCACTATTAAAAAAGAAAAGCAGGACTTCTGAGTAATGAACTCAAAAGTCCTGCTGTTTTTTATTTTACGCGGTAATGTCCAATAATGTCGCCCTTATCCTCCAGTACATCCTCCTCGTAGACATCCTGCCATTCTCTGGAGTGATGCAGTACGTATGGGATGCCTTCGGAATTTCGCTTATCGGAGATAATGGCTATGTGGTCTTCCCATGCCACAATGTCGCCGGGCTGCCATTCGGAGGTGTCATAGATGTTCACCGTAAGGCTGGTGGCTGTGTTTCTGAAATAAGTGATCTGGTTCTGCACTCTTCGGAAATCAATGCATTTATCCGGTACTTCTATCTCATAAGCACCCGGGTTGTTTTTTACGTTCTGGTTCAGCAGTTCCATCAAATCAAAGCCTGCGCCCCGAAGTGCGAATGCTATAACATCTGTACAGACGCCGTATCCGTCATCCGGATAGCCGGATTCGTAATATCTGCTCTCATAAGAAGGCTCTGTGCTAAGGTAAGCTCTGGCATTGTTCAGGATATCCTGGGCATCGGAGATGCCGTCGCCGTCGCGGTCACCGTTGCTGCTGTAGGTGGTCTGGTCCAGATAATCACTGACCTCTGTTCCACCGTAGAGCCATTCTTCTCTGTCCTGACCGGAGGATGCGCCGTCCGGTAACGGGATTCCAAATTTATACCATACAGCCAGGCCAAAGATCAGCATCAGTATTAAGATCAATCCGCGGCCTTCTGCGCTTTTTTCATCCATGGGCTCTCCTCCCTTCTGAATCAATCAGTCACAATTATATCACAACCAAAGCAGATTTCCACCGCATTTCTGTTTTTTTCCTATTTTCTTCCCCGGTGTTTTTTAGATTTATTTTAGAATTCTTTTAGAATTGCCCTCTTGCGCATTTGATGCTGCTGTGATATTCTCAGTGTACTAACACAATTAATACACTTGACACATGCACTGATACACCTACATCAACTAAGAAAGGAGTTGTTCCCTATGATCTATCTGGACTATCAGGACCGGCGCCCCATCTACGAGCAGGTAGTGGAAAAATTCCGGAACCTGATCATCAGCAATGTCCTTCCCCCGGGCAGCAAAATGCCTTCGGTGAGACAGCTTGCCATAGACCTGTCCATCAACCCCAACACCATCCAGCGCGCCTATATGGAGCTGGAACAGCAGGGGCTCATCTATCCGGTAAAAGGCCGGGGCAATTTTGTGGCGGAGACCGCCCAGATCAAAGCCCAGAGCCTGACCGCATTTGCGGAGGAGATGAGTCAGCTGGTAAACAAAGGACTGGGCCTTGGCATTACAGAGCAGGAAATGCTCGACATGGTTTCGGACACCTGCCGGAAGAAAGGCACGGATTTCAGTACAACTGAGAACAATAACAATGGGAGGAACAGAACATGATTCAAATCACGGACTGCAGTAAAAATTATGATGATATTCAGGCCGTCAGTCATGTATCCCTGGAATTAAGGGACGGAGAAGTCTTTGGCCTGCTTGGAAGCAACGGCGCAGGTAAGAGTACCCTGATGCGCATGATGGCCGGCATTATGAAACCCGACGGAGGACAGATCCTGATAGACGGCGAACCCGTTTATGAGAATGATCTTCTGAAACAGAACATTTTCTTTTGCCCGGACGGCACTTACTACCCGGTGAGCGCCGCAGCTAAGGATCTGGCGGCATTTTATAAATGCTACTATCCGACCTTTGATACCGAGCGTTTTCACAAGCTGATGAAACAGCTGCAGCTGGATGAGGACAGAAAGATCAGCACCTTCTCCAAGGGTATGAAAAAACAGCTCTCCATCATCCTTGGCATCAGCGCCGGAACCAAATATCTTTTCTGTGATGAGACCTTTGACGGTCTGGATCCGGTCATGCGTCAGGCAGTGAAAAGTCTTTTTGCGGATGAAATGCTGAACCGCGGATTTACCCCGGTGATCGCATCCCATAACCTCCGCGAGCTGGAGGACATCTGTGATCACGTGGGACTGCTGCATAAAGGCGGCATTCTTCTCTCCAGAAATCTGGATGACATGAAGTTCCATATCCACAAGGTTCAGTGCGTGTTAAAGGATGACGCGCAAATCGAAGAGCTGCGTAAGGATCTGGATATTCTTAAGGTTTCTTCTCAGGGTTCCTTAAGACTGCTCACCGTTCGCGGTACCAGAAATGAAGTCCTGCAGCGCATTCAGGCTATGGAGCCTCTCTTCTGCGAGGTCGTTCCGCTCAGCCTGGAAGAAATCTTTATCAGTGAAACGGAGGTGGCTGGCTATGAGATCCAGAGTCTTCTCTTCTAAATTACTTAAAAATCATATTTCAGGCGCCATGTGGGCACCGGTGCTTCTCCTGGTGGCATATTTCTTTGCCTTCCCGGTCTACCAGCTTTTATCCATTGGCAACTGGGAGATCAGACAGTTTTCTGCTTCACAGTTTCAGGCTGTTTTTGATCTCTTTTACAGAAATAATCTCCTGCAGAGCGGTGCATGGATCATTGCACTGGCGGCTTTCTTAAATGCCATGCTTGGATTCTTCTATCTCTATTCCAGAGAGAAGATCGATTTTTATCATGCGCTTCCTGTTAAGAGAAGCCACATGTTCCTGCAGAAGACCTTCATGGGAGTCTGCTATACCTTTATCCCATACGTGATCATGATGTTTTTCTCCTTCTGCATCACGGCGTTCCGCGGATATTTCCACTTTGAGACCATTAAGATTGCAGTACTCGTGCTGCTGACCCACCTGCTCACTTATCTTTTCCTGTATTTCTGCATGGTGCTGATTCTCACAGTTACCGGCACTGTTCTTATGGGCGTGCTCTCTACAGTGGGCTTTGCGGCAGTGTTCCCGCTCTTCTACCTGGTCCTCAGTGGATATCAGCGTGAATTTTTAAATACCACCACGATATATGGTTACGAGAATCTTTTTATTTTCAGAGACCTCTCTCCTGTTTATCTGGTTGCTCAGCTCTGCGGAGGCGGCCTTCCTTACAGCAGATATTACCTGTATGGATTCTTCTTCACACTGTTTTTTGGTGTGATCTCCTATCTTGCTTATGTGAGACGCCCGTCCGAGGCCACCGGAAAAGCGATTGTATTTCCATGGTTCGGTCTGGTTGTGAAGATCCTCGTCACCGTCCTTGGCGGTCTTACTCTTGGAATGGTGCTTATGGATATGCAGCCCTACAGTCGTATGGTCTGGGGTATTTTCGGACTTGCGGCAGGTGTGATCCTGACCAAGGGTATGATGGAGGTCCTCTATGCCATGGATTTCCGCGGCTTCCTGAAACACAGGGTTCAGCTTCTGGCAGCCCTGATCCTGACCTTTGGCATTGCCGCTGTTTTTGCGTTGGATCTCACACATTTTGATACTTATCTGCCGGCTTATGAGAAGCTTGAGAGTGTCAGCCTTCTCTTACCGGGCTACGGACCGGGCACCGACCTGCTGATCCAGCAGGAGGACGGCGGATATTTCAATTATGATCTGTGCAGAGAATGTGGTCTTTATAAAGATGAGACCGGTGTTGGAGAAAAGGTTTATGCAGTGCTTCAGAACATCATAAAAGCCAATGAGGCGGATGAGATCACTGTTTCTCCGGAAGAAAGCCGCTGCCTCACCGTTCGCTACAACTTAAGATCCGGCGGTTCTGCTCTCAGAAGCTATCAGGTGGACCGGGAACTTATGCAGCAGCTTCTGCTGGCGCTCAATGAGGAGACCAATCTCCGCGAGCACTCTCTTGCTCCGCTCTCCAATCCGGAGCTGAATCAGTATCTTTATGTCGAGGGTATCTTCTTTAATCAGGATGCATTTGATCTGTTTACAGGTGAACCGGAGAAGCTGAATGCCTTCGTGGAAGCTTTTTATGCGGATTATATGGAGGCCACCCCGGAGGAACTGGTATTTATGGAACCTGCTGCACAGCTGCAGATCCATTATGAGAGAATTCCAACCTCCAACATAAATGTCTCTGCCGGTTATCTGAGCGCGTATGGTCCTGTGGAAAATCATACCAGCGTCTGGAAGGAGTTTGGCGTACCTGCTACATTTAAGCGCACCATGAAGATCCTTGAGGAGTTTAAAGAGCCTTTAGGCACAGAGGATCTGGATGTTAAGAAGGCTTCTGTGATCCTGGAAAGTGTATTTACCACTAAAGAAGCCATCGAAGAAATAACAAACTATATCCAGTCCGACCCTTATCCGATCACAGATCC
>JAGHUU010000008.1 GCA_018064695.1 Candidatus Blautia equi
TCAAACTCGATAGAAGATGCGCATACGCCTTTAGTCTTATATACCATAATAAAAACCTCCAATAATAATATTTTTATGCTGATTAGATTGTTTCCAATCTAAAAACAGTACATATTATACCAGACTATCAGAAAAGTTTCTACAATAATTGAGAAATTCGTTTCTTTACGGGTGAGCATATGGGGGCTGTGTGTTGAATTAGATAGATTACATAGATTACATTTCAGCTTAAGAGAATGAAGAACTCGTTAATATCTTTACCTCTACTTATTCGTAACCCAGTCGGAGGGATGCAGCTACCCGGGTATCTGCATCCCTCCGGCGTCCGTGATATCAATAAATAATCCCACATATGTGACTTGTAATTTTTGTTCTCTATTTGCTATAATAAGCTATGTATGACTATTTTTACCAACAACTCACATTCACATAAAGGAGACCAACAACAATGAACCACATTGGAATCATCGGCGCTATGGAAGCAGAGGTTGCCGGTTTAAAAGAAAAAATGACTGACATGCAGGTCACCTCCCGTGCAGGAATGGAATTCTGCATCGGCGTCCTGGAAGGAAAGAACGTAGTAGTAGTAAAATCCGGCATTGGAAAAGTAAACGCAGCCATGTGCGCCCAGATCCTTGCTGACCTCTTTAACGTAGACGCCATCATCAACACCGGAATCGCAGGCTGCCTGCATCCGGATGTAAACATCGGCGACATCGTCATCTCCACCGACCTGGTACACCACGACATGGATGCCACCGGCTTTGGCTATCCTGTAGGTCAGATTCCACAGATGTCCCAGTTCTCCTTTGAGGCAGACGAGACTTTAAGAGAAGCAGCTGTAAAATGCTGTCAGGAAGTAAACCCTGAGATCCAGGTATTCCGCGGCAGAATCGCCTCCGGAGACCAGTTTGTCTCCAGCAGATCCGTAAAAGACCGCATTGTGGAAAACTTCTCCGCCTACGCAACCGAAATGGAAGGCTGCGCCATTGCCCAGGCCGCATGCTTAAACAACATCCCGTTCCTGGTAATCCGCGCCATCTCCGATAAGGCCGACGGCAGCGCCCCTGCAGATTACAACGCTTTTGAGGCAAAAGCCATCGAGCACAGCGTCCGCCTTACCAGCAGCATGATGAAAGCACTCTGATCTTTATCATAGAAAAAGCACAGAAGAAAAAATGACCATCAAAGAATTACTGGAAAACCTGGTGGACGACCAGCTGGTGACAGCCGTCATGAGCGGCAGCCGGAAGGGCTCCACAGAGGGAAAAGTAAAGATCCGCCCCATAGAACTGAAGGGCGCCATCAGCTATCAGGCATCCAAAACCGAGGGCCAGAAGGTTCTCCACAAAAACTACACCCGTGATGAACTGAAAGCTTATATTGAAAATGCCATGACGGAACACTACACCCAGCTCCAGCTCACGAATACCCGTGCAGAGGGCCTGGTTTTGGTGAGCAAAAAAGGCAAAATGACCGTGAAATGCAAGAACCGCCCTGTGGAAAAGCAGGCGCCGGCACCGCAGATCATGGCACACAACAGAACCAAAAATTACATACTCCGGGAAGGAACACCGGTTCCGTTCCTGGTGGACTTAGGCGTCATGACCCGGGAGGGAAAGATCGTCTCCCAGCGATATGACAAATTCCGCCAGATCAACCGCTTTCTGGAGTTTATAGAGGACATCCTCCCAAGCCTTGCCAGGGACAGAGAGATCACCATCCTGGATTTCGGCTGCGGAAAATCCTATCTGACCTTTGCCATTTACTATTATTTAAGGGAAATGAAGGGATATGATGTCCGCATTATAGGACTTGACCTTAAAAAAGACGTGATCGAAAAGTGCAGCCGCCTGGCAGAGAGCTACGGCTACGACAAGCTTAAGTTCCTTGTGGGCGACATTGCAGATTACGAGGGCGTGAACGCCGTGGATATGGTAGTGACCCTCCACGCCTGCGACACCGCCACCGATTATGCCCTGGCAAAAGCCGTGGGCTGGGGTGCAAAGGTCATCCTCTCCGTTCCATGCTGCCAGCATGAGGTAAACAGGCAGATCAGAAATGAGATGCTCTCCCCGGTGCTGAAATACGGCATCTTAAAAGAGCGCATGTCCGCCCTCATCACCGACGGCATCCGTGCCAACCTTCTGGAATCCATGGGCTATGAGACCCAGATTCTGGAGTTTATCGACATGGAACACACACCGAAAAATCTGCTGATCCGCGCCGTGAAAACAGGCAGAAAAGCGGAACAGCTTTCTACAGCGGAGATGCTGGAGGCCCTTCATGTGCATCCAACACTGTCCGGACTGCTTGCGATGGACGAAGGGGAGTCCATCAGAAAAGGAGTATAACACCAAATGGGAAAAATATTGCGAAGGATCCTGATCCTTCTTCTTGTATTTATCCTGGGCGTGGTCGGCACTGCCTTTTTATTAAACAGTGAGACCACCGATGACCGTTCTGATATGAACGATCCCGTATATCCGGAGGTCATGATCGAGTACGGCGGAAAATCCGCCAACCGTATGAACGGCTACAGACAGATCATGCAGGCCGACTTCGTAAGAGACAGCGTCACCCCAATCGACACCACCAAAAAGCTGACCTTTTTGGTGAACCCGTACGATGCGGAGGTATACAGCCTCTCCTATGAGATCAGAAGCTCCGATGGAAGCAAGGTCATTGAGAACAGGAAAATAAAGAGCCTTGCGGCCTCCAGCACTTACCTGAAAGCTGCCACGGAAATCACCAGCGACCTGCTCTTAAGTCAGGAGTATTCCATGCAGATCACCCTGGACACCAACAAAGGGGAGATCTACTACTACACCAGACTGGTTTCCAGACCGGGTCTGAATACGGAATACTATGTGGAATTCGTGCACAACTTTTATGAGATGTGTATGGATAAACGTACCGCTGACCGTCTGGCTACTTACCTGGAGCCTGTGGATAAAGGAACACCTACGAACTTTGCCACCATCAACATCCATTCCTCCCTCTCAGAGATCAGCTGGGGAAGCATGGCTCCTAAGCTGACAAAGAAAGGCGTGCCGGTCATCAAGGATATCAACGAGACCACCGCCAGCCTGGAGGTGGAATACCAGATCGTGGCCAAGAACGACGACGGCATTTCCGAAACCTACGATGTAAAAGAATTCTATCGATTAAAATACAGTGAGACCCGTATCCGACTGCTTGACTTTGAGCGTGCCACCCGCCAGGTATTCGATCCGAACCTGCCGGTGATTACCAACAACGGCATCCAGCTGGGCGTCCGGGATAAGCTGGTTACCTATATGACAGATGAGGATGACAGTATCATCGCTTTCACCCAGCAGGGCGACCTCTGGACCTACGTGCCGAACAACGGAAAGATCACCAGAGTCTTCTCCTTCCGAAGAGACGAGAACGGCGACTTCCGCGACAGCAGAAACGAGCATGATATTAAGATCATCAATGTGGCCTCCAACGGCGATGTGGATTTTGTCCTTTACGGATACATGAACCGCGGCATCCATGAGGGCTACACCGGTATCTGTGTATACCATTACGACTGCGGACAGAACGTTCTTGAGGAGCAGGTATTCATTCCAAGTACCGAGTCCTTTGAGTTCCTGAAGACCGATATGGGAGTTCTCTCCTATATAAGCCCTGACCACTGCCTCTACCTGATGCTGGCGGAGAAGCTCTACAGAGTCAACATTAATGCCGGTACCTACGAGGTTCTGGAGGAGAACATCAAATCCACAGACTTTGCAGTATCAGAGATGAATGCCCACGCAGCATGGAAGATCACCTCCGGGGATAAGGAAGGCTGCATCCGCATCATGAACTTTGACACCAGAAAGACCAAGCTTCTTTCTCCGCCTAAGGATGCCTCCATCAGCCTTCTTGGCTTTATGAACGAGGACATCGTCTACGGCGTGGTCCACGATGAGGACAGACTTCAGACCGGAAGCGGCCAGAAGATCGACGGAATCAGTGTGATCCGCATTGAGGACTTCAAGGGCAACCTGAAAAAAGAGTATAAAGAAGACGGCTATTACATGACAAACGTTTCTATCGGTTCTCTTCTGATGGAGTTTGATATGTACGCCCAGGTAAACGGCAAATACAAATATGCGAAAAAAGACAGTATAGTAAATAATGTCATCGCAGCCAAAAGAAAGATCACCATTGAGCTGGCCCAGGTATCCAGAACCGGTACCCAGGTGCGTCTCTCCATCGGCGAGAAGCCGAAAACAGACCATGTGCTCATGGAGGTATCCAAGCTTCGAAGTGTGGAGGAGCATATTATTGCACCGGATACCCATATTCCGGAGGCAAATGTGTTCTATGTATACGCAAAGGGCGGCCTGGACCGCATCTTTACCGATCCGGCAGCTGCTATTCTCCGTGCCGATGAGGTAGCCGGCGTGGTATTGAACCGCCGCCAGCAGTATGTGTGGGAGCGAGGAAACAAACGAGTTTCCCAGCATATCAATGTGGAGGATCTGCACCAGATCATGCTGGATGGTGTCTGGGATCCGGATGCTATGCAGGAGACCCTGGGGGACAAAGGCTGCGTGCTGGATCTCACAGGCTGCAGCCTGGACAGCGTGCTCTACGAGGTCAGCGTTCAGCGACCGGTCATGGTGCGTCTGAGTGCCAAAAGAACCGTAGTCATCATAGGCTACGATACCTACAACACCTATCTCTATCATCCGGAGAACGGAGAAGTGGAGATCTATGGTCTGAAGGACAGTACAGCATTATTTGAAAAGGCAGGAAATACATTCCTTACCTATATAGAAAGCGTTAACTATTAAGGATTCAGATATGTAAATTTCGAAAGGAGATCATGATCATGTTAAACAGATTAAGACAGAAATTTACTGAGAAATACGGTGTGGGCGGAGACATCCGCACATACTTTGCACCCGGCCGTGTAAACCTGATCGGAGAACATACAGATTATAACGGCGGACATGTCTTTCCATGTGCACTCACCCTTGGAACCTACGGCATGGCCAGAAAGCGAACCGATGATAAGATCCGCTTCTATTCCGTGAACTTTGAGCGCGCAGGTGTGGTGACCACCTCCCTTTCCGACCTGATCCCATCTGATAAAGCCGGCTGGACCAACTATCCAAAGGGTGTGATGTGGGCATTTGAGAAGAGAGGCTTCAAGATGGATACCGGCGTGGATTTCATGATCTACGGAAATATTCCAAACGGTTCCGGTCTTTCCTCCTCCGCATCACTGGAGGTGCTGACAGGCGTTATGCTCCGCGATCTGTACGGCTTTGACAGCCTCACCAATCAGGATCTGGCACAAATCGGCCAGTATTCCGAGAATAACTTCAACGGCATGAACTGCGGAATCATGGACCAGTTTGCTTCCGCCATGGGAAAAGAGGACTGTGCCATCTTCCTCGATACTAACTCCATGGAGTATGAGTACGCACCGGTAAACCTGCCGGATGCAAAGATCGTCATCACCAACAGCAAGGTGAAACACAGCCTGGTAAGCTCCGCATATAATGACAGAAGAAATGAGTGCGAGACCGCACTTAAGGATCTGCAGAGCCAGCTTTCCATCCGTTCCCTGGGCGAACTTACCGAGGAAGCTTTTGAGGCAAATAAAGGGCTTATCAAGAGCGATGTCTGCAGAAACAGAGCAAAACATGCAGTATATGGAAACCAGAGAACCGACCGCGCGGTGGAGGCACTGAAAGCCAACGATATTGAAAAATTCGGTGAGCTTATGAATGCGTCCCACGATTCCCTCCGAGATGATTACGAGGTATCCTGCGCAGAGATCGATAAACTGGTAGATTACGCGCGTGCGATCCCGGGTGTTCTTGGATCCCGTATCACAGGCGGCGGCTTCGGGGGATGTACCGTCAGCATTGTGAAAAATGATGCAGTGGATACCTTTGTGAAAGAAGTAGGAGAAAAATACGCAAAAGAAGTGGGTCATAATGCTGAGTTCTACGTAGTGGATATCGGCAAGGGCGCCGGCTGTCTTTGATGCGCATCTGATAGAAAAAGAAGAAAAACGAGTATAAATATAAGGAGAAAGAAGAGTATAACGAATATGAGAGAAATAAGTAAGATAAAGATCGTGCGGCTTCTGGCTGCAATGCTCCTGCTGGTATGTCTGCTGGGTGGAGTAAAGAATGAACAGACATTTGCTGATACAGTGAACTGCAAGGTTACTTTTTCCGGTTTTGATAAGCTGAACGCATCTGTACCGCAGGGATCCCTGATGGTATTACCTACCCTCGCTTCCTCAACCGGTTATACAGGCTGGGAGAATCCATCCTACGGTTTCTTTTCTTTTGGTCAGACCGTGAGAGTAAACGGAAACGTGATCTTTTATGCATCCCAGAGAAAAGATGTAAAATGTGAGGTGCATTTCTTTAACAACTCCGGCGGCACCAATGCTTCCTACGAGAAGATGGGACAGACCGTGAGCAGAGGAAATGAAATTACCCTGCCAAAATTCGGAACTGTTGCCGGATACCAGAATATTGGATGGACCACCGCTAAGGGAAAGACCACTCCGATCTACAAAGTCGGTTCCAGATTTGTGGTAGGTCAGGACACCAATTTCTATGCAGTCAGAGCAAGGATCCTGAAGCTGAACTTTGCAGATACCAACGGAACAGCCGGTGCTGATTTCACAAAACTGGCAGCATCCGGTATCTCCGGTACCAAGATCACACTTCCTGCCGGACCTTCCAAGCTGGAGGGAGATTTTGTGGGCTGGTCCACAGTAAAAAATGCCACTACTGCAACATATAAAGCGGGAACTACTGTGACCCTTAAGAAGGATACCACCCTGTATGCGGTATATACCCCTATGGTAGAGATCCGCTTCTACAGCCAGAACAGAATTGGTGTGAGAAAGCTCCGCGTTGCACCGGGAACCACCGTGCGCCTTGTGGGTTATCATGAAGAGGGCTACACCATGCTGGGCTGGGGAACCACCAGCGGTCTCAGCACCCGTACCGGGAACAAGGTCTATGACGTTGGACAGGCCATTGTCCTCAACAAGAGCATGAAGCTCTTTGCCATCATGATGGATAAGCGTCTGGAGAAAAATATTTCCGCAAACACAATGCCGCGACTGGATACCACCAAGTATACCAAGGTCATCTTTGTAGGTGATTCCAGAACTGTGCTGATGCAGAACCATCTGAATGTGTGCCTGCAGAACGGAGAGTTCTCCTCCGCAGTACTGAAGGGCTACACCACAGTTGCCAAGAGAGGAAGCGGTCTTACATGGCTTAAGAATACCGGCTATCAGGATCTTCTGAAGGCTATTGGAAACGGTGGAACGGCTTCCAAACCGATCGCCATCGTCTTCAACCACGGAATCAACGATATCACCAGTATCTCCAGCTACATTACCTACATGAAGCAGATCGCACCGGCTCTGCAGAAGAAAAACTGTGTGCTCTACTATATGTCCCTGAATCCGGTCAACAACGTAGTGCTGAATAAGCGTGGTCTTGATGTAAAAGAGCAGCATGTTTACGCTTTCAACAACAAGATCAAATCCCAGCTCTGCGGTACCGGCAGCGCATATCGCTATATTGATACTTATACCGAGCTTTATAAGAACGGCTTCGCTCATTATAATGAGTATCAGACCAAGGATGACGGTCTGCACTTCTCTTATAAGACATATAAGCGTATCTATGCATACACGATCAAACAGCTGAACGCTGACGCAGCAAACAGATAAGATAAGAAAAAGAGAAAGCGAAAATCTTCAGGATTTTCGCTTTTCTTCTGCAACAATTCAGGAAAAAATGAACACTGATAAACAGAGAGAGTTTACAGAGAAAACAGAGGTTGAAATATGGAGAATCTGAAAAACCCGGAGGTTTTTGTCAGATACTATGAGAGTGTCTACAAAGACCTGTATAGATATGCTCTGTATATGCTGGAGAATCCGGAGGATGCGGAGGATGTGACCGGTGAGACGGTGATGGATGCTTACGCTTCCATAGATAAGCTCCGGGACCCGAATGCGTTCCGCAGCTGGATCTTCACCATACTGAGCAACAAATGCAGGCGGAAGCGAAAGGAATACCTGCAGAAAACCACGGAACTGCCGGAGGATCTCCGGGCAGAGGGGGATATGGAGGAAGCCGCTGCTGTGCGGGCCGCCTTCGCTGCGTTGTCTCCCGAAGAGCAGGAGATCATTGGACTAAAGGTATTCGGCGGATATAAGAGTCATGAGATCGGAGAGATCCTGAATCTGAATGACAACACTGTGCGATCCAAAATACAGCGCGGACTGCAGAAGATGCGGGCGCTTTTAGAATAGAAAGAGGAATGTTATGATGAACGATAACAGAATCATGGAGCTCCTTAAGGAATCCGGGGAAGAAGTGAAGATTCCGGAAAGCCTGAAGCCTGAGGCAATCTTACAGAAGCTTAAGGCCATGGAGACAGAAACAGAAGAAAAAGAGATCGTTGATGATCATAAGACAGAGGCGGAGATGCCGGAGAAGAAGACACCGGTCATTCCGTTCAGAAGAAAAATATATCAGTATGGAAGCTGGGCTGCTGTGGCTGCAGTGGTGCTCCTTGGCGCAGCTTATACAGGTCCGGTACTCCCGGGCAGCATGGGCGGAGCTAAAAAAGAAGCCGAAATGTCCGGCGCCATGTACAGCTCAGTATCCAAAGAGGAAGCTGTCAATGAGATGGCAGATATGGCAGAAGAGGAAGCTGTGTACGAAATGGCAGACACG
>JAGHUU010000136.1 GCA_018064695.1 Candidatus Blautia equi
GTCTGATACCATCGTGGTTATGAACCAGGGTTATATCCAGCAGATCGGTACTCCTGAAAATATTTACAACGAGCCTGAGAATGCTTTCGTAGCAGACTTCATCGGAGAGAGCAATATCATCTCCGGTACCATGGTGGAAGACCGTCTGGTTAAGATCCTCGGTGTACCGTTTGCCTGCGTAGATGAGGGCTTCGGCAAAAATCAGCCTGTTGACGTAGTGATCCGTCCGGAGGATATTGACCTTCTGAAACCGGGCGAGGGCAGCATTGACGGTGTGGTTACTCACCTGATCTTCAAAGGCGTGCACTACGAGATGGATGTACAGGCCAACAACTATGAGTGGCTGGTTCACTCCACCGACATGTTCCCGGTGGGAACCCAGGTCAGCATCCATGTAGATCCGTTTGATATTCAGATCATGAAAAAACCAGAATCTGAGGATGAGGAGGCTGTAAATGTCGAAGAGTAAAAAACTGCTTGCCGGACCATATTTATTCTGGTCTGTGTCCTTTGTGGTGATCCCTCTTCTCATTATCGTATACTACGCGTTTACCGGTGAAGAAGGTGGATTTACCTTTGCAAACCTGGCGGAGATCGTAACCCCTGAGAATCTGAAAGCCCTTGGCATCGCCCTTCTGCTTTCCTTCCTCAGCACAGTGGTATGCATCATTTTAGCATATCCGCTTGCTATGATCTTAAGCTCCAGAAATATGAACTCCTCAAGCTTTATTGTTCTTATCTTCATTCTTCCTATGTGGATGAACTTCCTGCTTCGTACTCTTGCGTGGCAGACTCTGCTTGAGAAAAACGGTGTCATCAACGGTGTCCTGAACTTCCTGCATCTGCCGAACCTTCAGATCATCAACACCCCATATGCCATCGTACTTGGTATGGTATACAACTTCCTGCCGTTTATGGTCCTTCCTATCTACAACGTTCTTGCCAAGATCGATAAGGATGTTATAAATGCAGCCCGTGACCTTGGCGCAAACCCTGTACAGACCTTCCTTAAAATCACCCTGCCCCTCAGCGTGCCGGGCGTTATCAGCGGTATCACCATGGTGTTTGTACCTGCCCTTACAACCTTCGTTATTTCCGACCTCTTAGGAGGCGGCAAGATCCTGCTTATTGGTAACGTCATTGAGGCCTCCTTCAAGCAGAACAGCAACTGGAACGTGGGATCTTCCCTGTCCCTGGTACTCATGGTATTCATCATCGCAAGTATGGCACTTGTTGCCAAATATGATAAAGACGGGGAGGGCTCAGCATTTTGAAAAAGACATTACAGAGAATCTACCTCGCACTTATTTTTATTTTATTATATGCCCCAATCGTTACCCTGATCGTTTTATCCTTCAATAATTCCAAGACCAGAGCAAAATGGGGCGGCTTCACCATGAAGTGGTATGGTGAGCTCTTAAAGAATGAGCAGATCATGAGTGCCCTTTACACCACCCTGATCATTGCCTTCCTGGCAGCTATTATCTCTACCGTCATCGGTACTGCGGCAGCCATCGGCATTCAGAGCATGAAAGCAAAATGGAAAGCTATCTATAACAGTCTGACCAACATCCCTATGATGAATGCGGAGATCGTGATGGGTATTTCCCTCATGCTGCTTTTCATCGCTCTGAAATTCAAGCTGGGATTTTTCACTATTTTGCTGGCACATATTTCCTTCGACATTCCGTATGTCATCCTCAGTGTTACACCTAAGTTAAAGCAGACCAGCCGCAGCTCCTATGAGGCAGCGCTGGACCTTGGAGCTTCCCCGCTCTATGCTTTCTTTAAGGTCGTATTCCCTGATATTATGCCGGGAGTTCTTTCCGGTTTCATGCTGGCATTCACCATGTCCCTGGATGATTTCGTAATCACCCACTTTACCAAGGGACCTGGTATCGATACCCTTTCCACCAAGATCTACTCCGAGGTGCGTAAAGGTATCAAGCCTGAGATGTATGCACTGTCCACCATCCTCTTTGTGACCGTGCTGGTGCTTCTTATTCTGGTAAACTATAATCCTGCTGAGAATGAGAATGCAAAACCAAAGGCAAGAAAAGTAAGCAAACGTCAGTCAAAGGCAAAGAAGATTATTTTCCGCCGCGTGATTCCGGCTCTTATCTTCATTGTATTTGTTTTCGGTGGTTTCTACTATGCTTCCGAGAGCGATATCATGAACGGAGAGCAGGTGGTTGTTTACAACTGGGGAGAGTATATTGATCCGGATGTCATTGATATCTTCGAGGAGGAGACCGGTATCCACGTTATTTACGAGGAGTTTGAGACCAACGAGACCATGTATCCTAAGATCTCTTCCGGCGCCATCGCTTACGACCTTGTATGTCCAAGTGATTATATGATCGAGCGTATGATCGAGAATGATTTCCTGCAGGAGATCAATTTTGAGAACGTTCCGAACATTGCAAACATCGGCGAGGAATATATGGAAGCATCCAGACAGTTTGACCCGGAGAACAAGTACTCCGTACCATACTGTTGGGGATCTGTAGGTATCCTTTATAACAGAACCATGGTGGATGAGCCTGTGAGCAGCTGGAGCATCCTCTGGGATGAGAAATATGCGGACAACATCCTTATGCAGGATTCCGTTCGTGATGCCTTTGGTGTCACCCTGAAATATCTTGGATATTCCCTGAACTCCAAGGACCGCGATGAGCTGAACGAGGCTATGGAGCTTCTCATTCAGCAGAAGCCGCTGGTGCAGGCCTACGTAGTAGACCAGGTACGAGATAAGATGATCGGAAACGAGGCTGCCATCGGAGTTATCTATTCCGGTGAGGCTATCTACACCCAGAGAGAAAACTCTGATCTGGAATACGTCATTCCGGACGAGGGCTCCAACATCTGGTTCGATTCCTGGGTCATCCCTAAGATCGCAGAGAATAAAGAGAATGCAGAGAAATTCCTGAACTTCCTCTGCAGACCGGATATCGCACTGATGAACTTCGATTACATCACCTATTCCACACCAAACGTGGCAGCACG
>JAGHUU010000237.1 GCA_018064695.1 Candidatus Blautia equi
TGGGAGAGCATCTGCCTTACAAGCAGAGGGTCATAGGTTCGAGCCCTATAGGCCCCACTTACATGCCGTAGTGGCGGAACTGGCAGACGCCCGGGACTTAAAATCCCGTGGGTAGTGATACCCGTACCGGTTCGATTCCGGTCTGCGGCATTTCAGAAAACCTTGAGTATTCAAGGTTTTTTGTTTTTTCAGGGGTTGTATATCCTTGCTTTTTTCTTTTTTATGAAGTGTATTTGCAATTATTGATTGACAAACCAACTTTAATACGTTATAGTGTCACAAGGGCAAAGAGGTCCGGTAGAAATTCTTACCGGGCATTTTTATTTGCCTGAGTGTACGCGTAAGGAATACACATGTACACGAACGGGGGAAGAGGAGCCCTCGTCAGCAATATTATTATGAAAAAAGGAGAATAAAATGATGCAGGTAATTGAAAACATCAATAATGCCATCAATGGCGTCGTTTGGGGTGTTCCAATGCTGATCCTTATGGGCTTCGTTGGTATCCTGATGACCATCCTGACCAAATTCTTCCAGGTTTCCCACATTGGATACTGGATGAAGAAAACCGTTGGTGATATCTTCACCAACAAAAAAGTAACTCAGCATACAGATGACAAATCCATCACACCTTTCCAGTCCCTTTGTACTGCTCTTGCAGCTACAGTAGGTACCGGTAACATCGTAGGTGTTGCTACCGCGATTGCTTCCGGTGGTCCTGGAGCAGTTTTCTGGATGTGGATCATCTCTTTCTTTGGAATGATGACCAACTTCTCTGAGAACGTTCTTGGTATCTTCTACCGTAGAAAAAATGCCAACGACGAGTGGTCCGGCGGTGCTATGTACTACTTAAGAGACGGTCTTGGCGCTAAACCTGGAATGAAGGGAATCGGTACTTTCCTGGCAGGCCTTTTTGCAATCTTCTGCTTCCTGGCTTCCTTTGGTATCGGTAACATGACTCAGGTTAACTCCATTTCCAGCAACATGAGCTCTGCTTTCGGTGTTCCTACCTGGGTTACCGGTCTTGTTGTAATGATCGCTGTTGGAACTGTAGTACTTGGCGGTCTGAAACGTATCGCTTCCGTAACTGAGAAGATCGTACCTTTCATGGTTATTCTTTACATTGTTGGCTCCATCGTGATCCTTCTTACCCACATCACCACCATCCCGGCTGCAGTAGTTGCTATCTTCAAGAGCGCATTTGGTATGAAAGCAGCTGCCGGCGGTATCGTAGGTGCAGGTGTAAGACAGGCGATCATCATGGGTATGAAACGTGGTGTGTTCTCCAACGAGGCAGGTCTTGGTTCCTCCGTTATGGTACACTCCAACTCCAGCGTAGCTGAGCCTGTTCAGCAGGGTATGTGGGGTATCTTCGAGGTATTTGCTGATACCATCATCGTATGTACTCTGACTGCTGTTTCTATTCTTGTTTCCGGTGATATCGATCTTGCTACCGGTACTGTAATCGAGGGCGTAGATGCTTCCAACCTTGCATCCTCCGCATTCGGTGCTATGTTCGGAAAACCGGGCGAGATGTTCATCGCAGTAGCAATTCTTCTGTTTGCATTCTCCACCGTTCTTGGATGGAGCCACTACGGAAGCAAAGCATGTGAGTTCCTTCTTGGACTCAAAGCTACCATGGTTTACAAAGTGATCTTCACCGTAGCTACCTTTGGCGGTGCTGTTATGGGTGCTAACCTTGCATGGGACATTGCAGATACTCTGAACGGTCTCATGGCAATCCCTAACTTAATCGGTGTCCTGGCTCTGTCCGGCACCGTTATGGCAATCACCAAAAACTATGTTGATCGTCGTTTCCGTGGAATGCAGGTTACTCCAATGCTTTCCGCATTCCCAGAGATCCAGAAAGAGCAGGAGAAAGTTCTTGCAGAGAACGGAGACTGATCTTAGTCCTGTGATTTAATCAAAAAATAAGAGGTGCAGAGCGAATGAGCTCTGCACCTTTTTCGTGCATTCAGATGGGATATCTGGTATGATAGACGGGTATTGTTTGCAGGTGTATAAAACGAACCTGCATCGTGGAGGTATAGATATGGCAGAGCTGATGATCATAGCTGCCGGATGTATGTGGGGCAGCATGGGTCTCTGGGTGAGACGTTTTTCCGGATTCGGGCTTGGTTCCCTGGAGATCCTGGCTATGAGAGTTATGGTGACGGTGATCACCATGGGCGTATTTTTATTTACTTATAACAGAGAATATATGAAGATCCGCCTGAAGGACTGCTGGTGCTTTGTGGGAACCGGCATTCTCAGTATTGTGTTCTTTGGATATTGCTACAACAGGACGATCATGATGACTTCCATGTCCGTGGCAGCCATTCTTTTATACACAGCGCCTGTTTTTGTTATGGTGATGTCCCGCTTTCTTTTTGGCGAGATCTTTTCCCTTGCCCGGCTGACGGCTCTGATTCTGGCTTTCAGCGGCTGTGTTCTGGTAACCGGCCTCATTGGCGGGCAGAATACGGTGAGCATGGTGGGAATCCTGACAGGACTTGGAAGTGGATTTGGCTATGCACTGTACTCCATCTTCAGCAGGTATGCGCTGGAGAAGGGATATCATCCGTTTACGGTGACCTGGTATACCTTTGTGTTTGCCCTTGCGGCAGTGCTGGTTCTGGCTGATTTCAGTAAAATTGGCGAATTCTGGGCGGC
>JAGHUU010000158.1 GCA_018064695.1 Candidatus Blautia equi
GGAGTTTATATGCCAAAATCCATAGAAGATCTGAACAGACTCCTCAGCGATGAACCAAAACCAACTTCACAGGAAGAAGAAAATAAGAAGGCGCGTGCGAACGCAATGCGCCTTCTTGAACATATGGACAGAACTGAGAGAGGTCTGTACGAAAAACTGAAAACCGCCGAATTTTCCGAACACGCCATAGCCGATGCCGTGGCCTACGTAAAATCCTTCTGCTACATCAACGACCTTCGCTATGCGGAGGCCTACCTGCGCACCCGCGTGGAATCCAAAAGCCGCCAGCAGCTGATCATGGAACTCATGCGAAAAGGTGTGGACCGCCACACCATAGACCTCGCCTGGGATGAGGTAGTCCAACTGGAGGAACCTGACGAGCGTGCCCTCATCCGCGACTTCGTCCTTAAAAAGGCTGATCCCGACACCGCCCTGGACGTAAAAGAAATGCGCCGCCTGTACGGTCAGCTCCAGCGGAAAGGCTTTAAGGGTGGGGATATCAGCTCCGTTCTGAACGAGCTGAACATTACCTGCGACTATTCCGCCTCCTTCGAATGACCGGAATCAGATAGTGTATAAAATGTATTACTATGACGAACAAGTGTCGCCCAAGAAAATACGAAAAATACTCTCTACCATTTGACGGGGGCAGGAAAATTTGATATACTGACACACAAATGGTTCCACCTACAATATCTAGTGGTTGAACCTGAAATAATGAAAGCGAGGACACTATTATGAAAAAAGCATTAGCTATCACACTTGCAGCAGCTATGACCGTAGCTACTTCCACCGCAGCATTCGCCGGCGAACTTACCTTTACAACAGGTGGTGAGCAGGGAACCTACTACGCATTCGGTAACGTACTTGCAGGAGAGGTTTCCGGAAAAACCGATACAGCAGTAACCGCTATCACCTCCGGTGGTTCCGCAGCAAACATCGACGCACTTGATATGGAAGACGCACAGATCGCATTCGCACAGTCTGACGTACTTGCATACGCATACGAAGGCTCCGAGCGTTTTGAGGATGGCGTTCAGGTAGACTGCTTCTCCATCGTAGCTTCCCTTTACATGGAGCAGGTTCAGATCGTTACCGTTGACCCTGAGATCAAAACCGTAGAAGACCTGAAAGGCAAAAACGTATCCATCGGTGCAGCAGGCTCCGGCGTATTCTTCAACGCAGTTGATATCCTTGGTGCTTACGGCATGACCGTAGATGACATCAATCCTACCTACGAGTCCTTCGGCGACAGCGCTGATTCCCTTCAGGATGGAAAGATCGATGCAGCATTCATCACCGCAGGTGCTCCTACCACAGCTGTTACCTCTCTTGGTACCGCTAAAGACATCTATCTTGTAAGCCTTGATGACGAGCACATTGATGCCCTCATCGCTGAGTGCCCATACTACACCAAGAACGTAATCGCAGCTGATACCTATGGTCTTGCTGAGGATGTTACTACCGTAGCTGTAGGTGCAGTAGTTATCGCAAGAGACGACGTATCTGAGGACGATGTATACAACTTCGTATCCAGCATCTACGAGAACATCGATGAGATCACTGTAGCACACGCTAAAGGTGCTGAGCTGAACCTCGAGTTCGCTTCCTCCGTTACCTCCGTACCATACCACGCAGGTGCAGCTAAATACTTTGCAGAGAAAGACATCACCGTTCCTGTAAAATAATTTAGAACTTACACATTGCCGCTATAAAAAATAGCCTGAATCGAAGCTGAGGCGGGACATACCGTCTCAGCTTTTTTCTTCACAGAAGATGCAAAATACTTACGAAAGGATACGGTGTAATGAGCTCTATCATTGAGAATACCAAACCTGCTGATTCCGGCGTAGATGTAGGTTCTGCAGCTGATGTAGATGCCGTAATGAAAAAATACGACCGCGAGTCCAACACCAGAATCTGGGAGGGCATTCCACAGACGATCATAAGATGTCTGATGATCGGCTTCTCCATTTACAGTATCTGGGTAACACTGTTCAGTACCGCACTTCCTGAAGTGCGCCTTATGACATTCCTTGGAATGATCATTCTCATCGGTTACCTGAACTTCCCTATGAAGAAGGGAGATTCCAGAGTCAACCATATTCCAATTTATGATATCCTGCTGATGGGCATGGGTGTTTTCGGATGCTTCTATTACCGCTTTAATGCGGAGAGCATCGTAAAACTTGCCACCCGTGTTACCAAAAACAATTTCATGATCGTGCTGGCTGTTCTTACCATCATCTCCCTTATGGAGCTGTGCCGCAGAAGCGTAGGTATCCCTATCCTCTGCGTCATCGTTGTACTTCTTGGCTACACTTTCTATAATGTACGTTTCGGTAAAGTCATTTACGACCTGTTCTTCGCAACCACAGGTATC
This sequence comes from Candidatus Blautia equi, assembly GCA_018064695.1. Lineage (GTDB taxonomy): Bacteria > Bacillota > Clostridia > Lachnospirales > Lachnospiraceae > Blautia_A > Blautia_A equi. Next base: position 2,384 of record JAGHUU010000158.1, read on the forward strand.
ATGGGAACTCCTGTCAACGTATGTGCCAAGTACATCGTTGTATTCATTATCTTTGGCGCGTTCCTGGAGCGAACCGGTATCTCAGCCTTCTTCATTGACCTTGCAAACTCCGTGGCAGGTGCTTCTGCCGGCGGTCCTGCTAAGGTAGCCGTACTTTCCTCCGCACTCTGCGGTATGGTTTCCGGCTCTTCCGTAGGAAATACCGTAACCACAGGTTCCGTAACCATCCCTATGATGAAAAAGACCGGTTACAAGAGCGATTTCGCAGGTGCAGTAGAAGCAGCAGCTTCCACCAGCGGACAGATCATGCCTCCTATCATGGGTGCTGCGGCATTCCTGATGGCAGAGTACATGGGTGTCACCTACGCTAAGGTAGCCCTCTGTGCGATCCTTCCTGCGATCCTTTACTTCACCGGTATTTATATTGCGGTTCATCTTGAGGCTAAAAAGCTTGGCCTTAAGGGTGTTCCAAAGGAGCAGCTTCCAAAGCTTGGCAAACTGATCAAAAAGGTTTACCTTCTGTTCCCAATCGTACTGCTGGTAGTTATGGTTTCCACCAACACACGTACCATGCAGTTCTCCGCAGCGATCGCTATTCTTGCTACTATCGTAGTTGGCTTCATCAACAGAGATGACCCGATCAGTATCCGCAAATGTCTTGACGCTCTGGAGGCAGGTGCAAAAGGCACCATTTCCGTAGCAGTCGCCTGTGCTATGGCAGGTGTGGTTTCCGGATGTATCACCTCTACCGGTCTTGCATCCAAAATGATCACCGCCATCGTATCCGTATCCCAGGGACATGCCATGGTAGCACTGGTTCTCACCATGCTCTGCTGTATCGTTCTTGGTATGGGTGTTCCTACCACCGCTACCTACTGTATCATGGCTGCAACCTGTGCACCTATTCTTGTCAGCCCTGAGATCGGTATCCCGGTTATGGCAGCGCACTTCTTCGTATTCTATTTTGGTATCGTTGCAGATATCACCCCTCCGGTAGCCCTTGCAGCTTATGCCGGAAGTGCTATTGCAAAATCTTCTCCTATGAAGACCGCTTTCACCGCTTCCCGTCTGGCTATCGCAGCTTTCATCGTTCCATATATCTGTGCGCTGAATCCACAGATGCTTCTCATTGATGCGGATGTGCTTTCTGTTATTCAGATCACTATCACAGCAGTTATCGGTATCTTCGGTGTTTCAGCAGGTATGGCAGGCTTCCTGTACAAACCTATGAATCCGGTGATCCGCCTTCTTGCCATCGGCGGCGGTCTCACCCTTCTGATGCCTGGTCTTATGACTGACGTGATCGGACTTGTAATTGTAGTAGCAGTTGTTCTGTTTCAGAGAATGGGCGCGCCTGCTAAGGCAGCAGCCTGACCCTGATCATAAAATCCCAATCCTTACAGGAGGCAAATAAATATGATCATCACAATAAGCAGAGAATACGGCGCCGGCGGACACTCCATCGGCAAAAAAGTGGCAGAGGCTCTTGGCATCGAGATCTACGATAAGGACATCGTAAGAGAGACCGTAGCCAGCAGCGGACTGGAAGAGCAGCTGGTCAAAAAAGAAGAGGAGGAGAGAAGTACAGCAGAAAATATCTGGCGTATCATCAGCTCCTACTCCGGACCTACTTACAACGACACTCAGGATGAGATCCACGAGCTGCAGAAGGCCATCATCCTGAAATTTGCAAAAAAGGGTCCATGTGTAGTCATCGGCCGCTGTGCAGATGTCATCTTAAAAGAAGCCGGCTTTGAGACACTGAATGTTTTTATCTATGCAGACGACGTACACTGTGCAATGCGTGCCAGTGAGATGAACGACATGAAAAATGCTACCGAGCTCAAAAAGCTTATGGATAAAAAGAATGCCAGCCGTCAGGCTTATTATCACCACTATACAGGCAAAAAATGGGGCGATGCCCGCAACTATGACCTGGCCCTCAACAGTGGTACACTCGGCTACGATCAGTGCGTAAAAATGATCGTAGATGCGTATAATAACGCACAGTAATCCTTAAAATCAGGGACGTTTTTGCAGACCTAAAACTGCGAAAACGTCCTTTGTTTTTTCGTGATATTTTACAGATTGTGCATAATAATAGAACTAAGTCCTCTTTTTCCTTGACAATTTCGTTAAAAAAAGCTAAAATCTAAATGTTGTAGTTGTACAATGAAAACTAAATAAGGAGGTGCTCCCGTGACAAGCACAACAATTATTGTTGCCATTGTCGCTGTGATCGTCACACTGCTTATTGCGGTTCCTGTTTCTTGCAAAGTTGCCGTTTCAAACAAGGCAAAGAAAGACGCTGCCGTTGTTGCAACAGCAGAAGATAAAGCAAGAAGTATTATAGATGATGCTTTGAAAACAGCAGAAACCAAAAAAAGAGAAGCATTATTGGAAGTAAAGGAAGAATCTCTCCGCACCAAAAACGAACTGGAGAGAGAAACCAAGGAACGCCGTAACGAACTGCAGAAGTATGAAAAGAGAGTCTTAGCTAAAGAAGAATCCATCGATAAGAAGGAGGAAGCTGTAGATAAGAAAGCCGCTGCAGTGGAAAAGCGTGAATCTGACGTAACAGCGCGCATTGCTGACTTACAAAAGAAAGAAAAACGGGTGGAAGAACTTGAACTGAAGGGAGTACAGGAACTGGAACGTGTTTCCGGTCTGACCTCCGAACAGGCGAAACAAGAGTTACTGAAACGCGTAGAAGATGACGTGAAAGTCGATGTTGCCAGACTCTACAAAGAGCTGGAAAGCAGAGCAAAAGAAGACGCAAACAAGAAAGCCAAAGAGTATGTGGTAAACGCCATTCAGAAATGTGCAGTGGATCATGTATCTGAGACCACCATTTCCGTAGTACAGCTCCCTAGCGATGAAATGAAGGGCCGTATCATCGGACGTGAGGGCAGAAACATCCGTACACTGGAAACCATGACCGGTGTTGATCTCATCATTGATGATACTCCTGAGGCAGTAGTCCTTTCTTCTTTTGATCCAATCAGAAGAGAAGTTGCACGTGTTGCACTTGAGAAGCTGATCGTTGACGGACGTATCCATCCGGCCCGCATTGAGGAAATGGTTGAGAAAGCCCAGAAAGAAGTTGATGCTCAGATCCGCGAGGATGGCGAGACAGCAGCTATGGATGTAGGCGTACATGGCATTCATCCTGAGTTACTGAAGCTTCTTGGACGTATGAGATTCCGTTCCAGCTATGGACAGAATGCTCTCAAACATTCCATCGAAGTAGCTCAGCTGTCAGGAATCCTGGCAGGTGAAGTTGGTGTGGATGTCCGCATGGCGAAGAGAGCCGGTCTCCTTCACGACATCGGAAAATCCATTGACCACGAAGTGGAAGGTTCCCACATCCAGATCGGTGTTGACCTTTGTAAGAAATACAAAGAGTCCGCAATTGTTATCAACGCAGTTGCTTCCCACCATGGTGATGTAGAGCCTGAATCTCTGATTGCATGCATCGTACAGGCAGCAGATGCCATTTCTGCCGCTCGTCCTGGCGCAAGAAGAGAGACTCTTGAAGCTTATACAAACCGTCTGAAACAGCTCGAGGACATCACAAACGAGTTTAAGGGCGTTGAAAGATCCTTTGCAATCCAGGCCGGCAGAGAGATTCGTGTAATGGTAGTACCTGAGCACGTAAACGATGCTGAAATGGTTCTCTTAGCAAGAGACATTGCAAAACAGATCGAGGCAGAACTGGAATATCCGGGACAGATCAAGGTAAATGTAATCCGCGAAAGCCGCGCAGTAGACTACGCGAAATAATCGGATTCACCACCGAACATATGCATATAAGGGTTGTCGTAGCAATACGGCAACCTTTTTTGTCGCAAAAAAAATAAGTGACACATCAGGGATCAGTCCCCGGTGTGTCACTTTTTTCGTTAACTTTTATTGCTATATAAAGAAAATCAACACATTTCTGCGATGGTGTACAGCAGCTCTTCGGATTCCTTCCAGCCAAGGCATGGGTCGGTGATGGATTTGCCGTAGATGTGCTCGCCGCCAATCTTCTGATTGCCCGGCTCAATGTAGCTCTCGATCATGAGGCCTTTTACCAGCTTATGAAGGTCGCTGCTCATGCGGCGGCTGTGCAGTACCTCTTTTGCAATACGCACCTGCTGGTCGTATTTCTTTCCGGAGTTGGAGTGGTTGGTGTCCACAATGACAGCAGGGTTAGCCAGGTTTTTCTGGAAGTATTTTTCCATAACCAGCTGCAGATCCTCATAATGGTAGTTGGGAATGGTCTCGCCGTGTTTGTTTACGGAGCCGCGAAGGATGGCATGGGAGAGTGGGTTTCCGGTGGTCTCTACCTCCCAGGAGCGGTAGATGAAGCGGTGGCTGCTCTGGGCTGCCAGAATGGAGTTCATCATAACGCTGTAATCACCGCTGGTTGGGTTTTTCATACCTGCAGGGATGTCCATACCGCTGACGGTGAGACGGTGCTGCTGGTTCTCTACGGAACGCGCGCCTACAGCAACGTAGGAGAGCAGGTCGGAGAGATATCTGTAGTTCTCCGGATAGAGCATCTCATCTGCGCAGGTGAAACCACTCTCGGAAATGGCATGCATATGCATTTTTCTGATGGCGATGAGACCGCCAAGCATGTCTGGCTTTTTCTCCGGGTCCGGCTGATGTACCATTCCCTTATATCCCTCACCGGTGGTACGGGGCTTGTTTGTGTACACACGTGGAATAATAAGAACTTTGTCCTTGATCTTCTCCTGTACGTCTCTTAAACGCAGCAGATAGTCGATGACTGCATCTTCGTTATCGGCGGAACATGGACCAATGATAGCCAGAAATTTATTGGAATTACCGGTGAAGACATCGGCGATCTCTTTATCTCTGGCAGCTTTGATTGCCAGGATAGAAGGGGCGGCAGGGTTCTGCTCTTTGATCTCAGCCGGTGTTGGAAGTTTTTTAATAAAGTCAAATCCCATAATAAAATCTCCTTTCTTATTAAGAATACATTATTCTATTACGAATATTTCAACCCCACTATTATAGACTAAGGAGAAGAAAATGTCGATAAAAAGTTACAGTTTCATACGTCACCTAATCACTAGCTGATTAAGTGACCGGAGGTTACAGTTCACACGGCACCTAATCACTAGCTGATTAGGTGACCGGAGAAAGTGATTCAGGGGTTATGACAAAAAATAGTTGAAAAAGGGAGGCAGATTTCATATAATATAATTTGGATGCGACTTGACAGGAGCATTATTAAGTGGTAAATTTATTGGTGTGATATAAACCAACTAAACCACTAGGAAATAGATGAAAGACCTATTCATATAGGCAGGAGGATAAAAACCATGGCAAAACTGATTTATCTGGACAATGCGGCTACCACCAAAACCGCACCGGAGGTAGTGGATGCAATGCTTCCATATTTTTCTGAGTTATATGGAAACCCATCCAGTATATATGATTTTTCCCAGAAGAGCAAAGAAGGCCTTATGGCAGCCAGAGCACAGATCGGTGCAGTTCTCGGTACAGATGCCCAGAACATTTATTTCACCGCCGGCGGCAGCGAGGCAGACAACTGGGCCCTGAAAGCTACTTTTGAGGCATACAAAAACAAAGGAAACCACATCATCACAACCAAGATCGAGCATCATGCCATCCTCCACACCTGCGAGTACCTGGAGAAGGAGCGCGGTGCAAAGATCACCTATCTGAACGTTGATGAGAACGGTCTTGTAAAGCTTGATGAGCTGAAAAGAGCCATCACCCCGGAGACCATCCTGGTATCCGTTATGTTCGCCAATAACGAGATCGGAATCATCCAGCCAATTAAGGAGATCGGCGAGATCTGTAAAGAAAAAGGCATTCTCTTCCACACTGACGCCGTACAGGCATTCGGCCAGGTACCAATTAAGGTGGACGAGTTAAACATCGACATGCTCAGCTCCAGCGGTCATAAGATCAACGGACCTAAGGGCATCGGCTTCCTGTACATCCGCAAGGGCGTTAAGATCAAATCCTTCGTACACGGCGGCGCACAGGAAAGAAAACGTCGTGCAGGTACTGAGAACGTTCCTGGTATCGTAGGCTACGGCGCAGCTGCAGCACGTGCTGACCGCACCATGGCAGAGCGTACCGGCGCTGAGATCGAGCTTCGTGATTACGCCATCAACCGTATCATGAACGAGATCCCATACGCAAAACTGAACGGCGACCCTGTAAAACGTCTTCCAAACAACATCAACTTCAGCTTCCAGTTCATCGAGGGCGAGTCCCTTCTGCTGATGCTTGACAGCGACGGCATCTGCGCATCCAGCGGCTCCGCATGTACTTCCGGCTCCCTGGACCCATCCCATGTACTGCTTGCTATCGGACTTCCTCATGAGATCGCTCACGGCTCCCTCCGTATGACCATCAGCGAGGAGACCACTAAAGAAGATATGGATTTTGTAATCGACAGACTGAAATTCATCGTACAGTATCTTAGAAACATGTCCCCACTGTATGAGGATTTCATGAGAAAACAGAATAAGAATAAATAATCAGAATAGTCAGGCAACACACAGGAGGTAATCACACATGTACAGTGAAAAAGTAATGGATCATTTTACGAATCCAAGAAACGTAGGCGAGATTGAAAATGCCAGCGGTGTAGGTACCGTAGGTAATGCAAAATGCGGCGACATCATGAGAATCTTCCTTGATATCGATGATGAGACCCATATCATTAAAGACTGTAAATTTAAAACCTTCGGCTGCGGCGCGGCTGTAGCAACCAGCAGTATGGCTACCGAGCTTGTAATCGGCAAGACCATCGAGGAAGCTATGCAGGTTACCAACAAAGCGGTTATGGAGGCTCTTGACGGACTTCCACCGGTAAAGGTTCACTGCTCCCTTCTCGCTGAGGAGGCTATCCACGCAGCTCTCTGGGACTACGCTACCAAGCACGACATCAAGATCGAAGGTCTTGAGAAGCCAAAGAGCGACATCCACGAGGGTGAGGAAGAGGAAGAAGAGGAGTATTAATTCTCAGAAATCTTATAAGAGCAGGAACAAGGGTTCCTGCTCTTTCGTTATTATATAAATACACCCAGCTAATGTTTGATTTAGAAACCATACAAATTACACTAAGATATAACTTAGTACAGAGAAGAGGACTTTTATGGACGGTTTAACCAGACGTGAAGTAGAAGAACGAATCGAAAACGGGCAGATCAATGCCAACGAGAACCCCAATACCAGAACAGTGAAGCAGATCATCCTGCAGAACTCCCTTACATTCTTTAATTTCCTGAACCTGTCCCTGGTAGTCATGGTACTGCTGGTTGGTTCTTATAAGAATACACTGTTCTTCGGCGTGATCATCTTTAATACGGTCATCGGTATCGTGCAGGAGATCCGCGCAAAGGCGATCATAGACAAACTGGCGATCCTGACACAGAGCAAGACAGTGGTTCTTCGCGAGGGAAAGAAATGGAGCATCGCCACAGACCAGCTTGTTATAGACGACATTATATATCTGAAGACCGGTGATCAGGTTCCGGCGGATGCTGAAGTGGTAGAGGGGGCCATCGAGGTCAACGAATCCCTGCTTACCGGCGAGGCGGATAACCTTACCAAAAGACTGGGGGATCAGCTCTTCTCCGGAAGCTTTGTTACCTCCGGCGAGGCGGCCTGCCGTATCGTTCATGTTGGAAAAGATAATTATGCGGCGCAGATCACCAGCGAAGCAAAAGAATATAAAAAGCATAACTCTGAGCTTCGAAATTCCATGAATGCCATCTTAAAGGTGGTCAGCATCATGGTCATTCCGGTCGGCGCACTGATGTTTTACAAACAGTATTATATGGTAGGAAACACCCTCAGAGATTCCGTGGTAGCCATGGTTGCTTCTGTTCTGGGTATGATTCCTGACGGCCTGGTCCTGCTTACCAGTATTGCCCTGACACTGGGCGCCGTATATCTGGCCCAGAAAAAAACTCTGGTTCAGGAGATGTACTGTATTGAGACTCTGGCTCACGTGGA
>JAGHUU010000165.1 GCA_018064695.1 Candidatus Blautia equi
GTGGAGGAGAACGCCAACACCCGGGGTGTTCTGGCGGCCGGCCGCGCCTGGCGTTACACAGGGGACCTGGGATATAAGGATGAAGACGGCTATATTTTATATAATAAGAGAATAAAACGTATGCTCATCACAAACGGCTACAATGTTTACCCGGGACAGATCGAGAATGTCATTGACAGCTGTCCGGAGGTGGCATATAGCTGCGTTATAGGTGTGAAGGATCCGAGACGTATCCAGAGGATCAAAGCCTACATCGTTTTAAGGGACGGTGTTAAGGGGGATGATGCCTGCAAAGAGCGGATCATGAACCAGCTTCGGGATCATATCGCCCGCTATGCCCTGCCGAGGGAGATCGAGTTTCGCAGTGAGCTCCCAAGAACGCTGGTGGGAAAGGTGGCTTACCGCATCCTTGAGGAGGAGGCAAACCGCCTGGAGGAAGAAAAACAGCAGAAGGAAATGCAGAAAGCTGAGCAGCAGTGATCAAAAAATGAAGACAGGACGGGATTCTGCACAGAAGGATTCAGGGAATGCAAAAAAGAAGCAGCGTGCATAAGAATGCTGCGAGTAAAGGAGTTCATAACGAGATGAGCGAGAACAGAAAGAAACAGTGGGGCGACAAAAAGTACGCCTACAGAGTCAAAGATGTGCCGGGCATGAACGTCATCATGGGACACCTGATGCCAAACAGAACCGACGCGGAAGTTTATTTAAATGATAAGATCGATGCCACCGAGCTTGTGAAGTATCTGGAGAAGAAAAACGCAGAGCATCCTGATTATAAGACCACCGTATTCCACTGCGCTATTGTGGCTCTTGCCCGCATGGTGAGAGAGCGCCCTAAGATGAACCGCTTCATCCAGGGACGCCGTATGTATGAGAGAAAAGAGATCAGCTTAAGCTTTGTCTGCAAAAGACGCTTTACCGATCACGCGGAGGAAGCCCTCATGGTTCTGGTGCCAAAGGACACCGATACCATCAACGAGGTGAGCAAAAAGATCGTTGGAGAGGTGCGCGAGACCAGAAAGAGCGAGCACTCCACAGGCGGCGTGGATCAGCTTATGGACACCCTGGCAAAGCTGCCGAGACCGCTTCTTATGCTGGTTGTCCGCATTGTGCGCTGGCTGGATTTCTGGGGTATGAACCCGGATTTCATTACCAATGGGGATCCAAACTATACCACCATCCTCTGCAGCAACCTGGGCAGCATCAAATGTCCATCCGTTTATCATCATCTGAATAACTATGGAACAAACAGCATTATGGTCACCATCGGAACCCTGCATAAGGAGGAGATGCTGATGGAGGACGGCCATAAGGAGATCCGTGATGTCATCGATATCGGTGCCACACTGGATGAGCGTATTGCGGACGGCTTCTACTTTGCCCGCAGCTTAAAGCTGGTAAAATACATTTTTGCACATCCGGAGATGCTGGAGCAGCCGCTGAATGTGCCGAGTGAGTTTGACTATAAATAAAAAAAGAACCGGAGAGAACATATCATGGAGAAAAAATTACTGACAAGAGCAGATCAGAAAGTGGAGGATACCTGGGATCTTTCCAGCCTTTATCCATCCGACGAGGCTTTTTCCAAAGACGCAGAGCTGCTGGAGCAGAAGGTGGAGGCGTTCAAAGCTTTCCAGGGAACCCTTGCAAACGGCGCTGAAAATTTCCTGAACCTTCTTAAGAGCTACGATGAGCTGCACGGCATCTTCTCAAATCTTATGGTTTACGCAAACCAGAAATATCATCAGGACACCGCAAATGCCGTATATCAGCAGATGTCCACAGAGATCGAAATTATGGGAACCAGAATCTCCGAGGCAGGTTCCTGGATGGATCCGGAGATCCTTGCGCTTCCGGAGGAGACCATTCAGGGCTATTTTGCAGAGAAACCGGAGCTTGAGAACTACAGACGTTTCCTTTATCTCATCACCAGAGAGCGCGAGCATGTGCTGGATGCAAAGACAGAGGCTCTGCTTTCCAGAGCGGGAGAGCTTGGCAGCGCGCCATCCAATATCTTTGCCATGTTCAATAATGCAGATATCCGTTTCAATGACATCGAGGATGAGAACGGGGAAAAACGTCCTCTGACCCAGGGCAGCTACGTGCCAAGTCTGGAGAGCAGAGACCGTGTGCTTCGTAAAAACGCCTTCGAGTCCATGTATGCGGTTCACAAACAGTACAGAAATACCATTGCATCCGTATACTATTCCAATCTGAAGCAGGCTGACTTCTTTGCAAAGGAGAGAGGCTTTGCAGGCGCTATGGACGAGGCTCTTTTCAAGACCGAGATTCCATCTGAGGTTTATACCAACCTTCTGGATGCCATCCATGAGGCTCTGCCGCTGATGCACCGCTATGTGACCCTCAGAAAGAAGATGCTGAAGGTTCCGGAGCTTCACATGTATGATGTTTATGTGCCGATCGTGGAGACTCCTGATAAGAAATATACTTTTGATGAGGCAGAGCAGATCGTAAAACAGGGTCTTGCTGTGCTTGGCGAGGATTATCAGGCACTTCTGCAGAAGGGCTTTGACGAGCGCTGGATCGATAAATACGAGAACACCGGAAAGCGCACCGGCGCATATTCCTGGGGAACCTATAGCTCCAATCCGTTTGTTCTTATGAACTTCCACGGAAGTCTGGACAACGTATTTACCCTGGCTCATGAGATGGGACATTCCCTGCATACCTATCACTCCAACCGTACCCAGACCCGCATCAATGCACATTACCGCATTTTTGTGGCTGAGGTGGCTTCCACCTGTAATGAGTCCCTGCTGCTCCACGACCTTTTAGAGCGCACAGAGGATGTGGAGGAGAAGAAATATCTCATCAACCATTTCCTGGATACCATCAAGGGAACCATCTTCCGCCAGACCATGTTCGCGGAGTTTGAGATGCTCACCCACGAGGTAGTTAGAAACGGCGGCGCCCTGCCCTCCGAGCAGATCTGCGGTATTTACCTGAACCTGAATAAGAAATATTTCGGTGAGGATATGATCTCCGACCCTGAGATCGCCTTCGAATGGCAGAGAATCCCTCACTTCTACACCCCATTCTACGTATACCAGTACGCAACCGGTCTCTCCGCCGCCCTGGCCATCAGCAGCAAGATCCTGGCAGGAGAGGAAGGCATTGTGGAGAAATACAAAAAGTTCTTAAGCGGCGGCAACTCCATGAGCCCAATCGATCTTCTCAAGATCTGCGACGTGGACATGTCCTCCCCGGAACCTGTGAAACAGGCCATGGGTGTGTTCGAACAGTATCTTGGCATGCTGGAAGAGTATGTAAAATGAGAAAGTGGAGCAGGGGGACAGGTTCCTGGCCCCCTGCCCCGCTTTCGTTGACAAAACGCAAAAGAATGGATACAATACCCAATATGAAAACCGCCCCGACCGGGGCAGAGAAAAGAGGAAGATTATTATGAAAGCCTGGGAACAGAATGTCCGTAAGGTGGTTCCGTATACTCCGGGAGAGCAGCCGAACCAGCCTGACATGATAAAGCTTAACACCAATGAGAACCCATATCCTCCGGCACCGGGAGTGGAGAAGATCCTCCGCACCATGGATATTGACAGGCTTCGCCTTTATCCGGATCCTACCGCCGGCGCGCTGGTGGACGCAGTTGCAGAATTTTACGGCGTATCCAAAGAGCAGACCTTTGTGGGCGTTGGCTCCGACGATGTGCTGGCTATGTGTTTTCTCACATTTTTTAATTCCGATAAACCGATCCTTTTCCCTGATATCACCTATTCCTTCTACGATGTCTGGGCAGATCTTTTCCGTATCCCATTTGAGACACCGGCTCTTGATGAATCCTTCCACATTAAAAAAGAAGATTATATGAAGCCAAACGGCGGTATCGTGATTGCCAATCCTAACGCACCTACCGGTGTGGAGATGCCTCTCTCTGAAATTGAGGAGATCATAAAGGCTAACCAGGACTCCGTTGTGATCATTGATGAGGCTTATGTGGATTTCGGTGCTAAGAGCGCTCTGCCGCTGATCGAAAAATACGACAATGTGCTGGTGGTTCAGACCATGTCCAAATCCCGTTCTATGGCAGGCATGCGTATCGGTATGGTATTCGGAAATCCGGTTCTTATTAAATATCTGAACGATGTAAAATACTCTTTCAACTCTTATACAATGAACACCACCGCCATCTTAACCGGCGTGGAGGCTATGAAGGACGTGGCATATTTTAACGAGACCTGCAAAAAAATCGTGGAGACCCGCGAGTGGGCAAAGGGGGAGCTTACAAAGCTTGGCTTCTCCTTCCAGGATTCCAAATCTAACTTCATCTTTGCCACCCATGAGAGCGTTCCGGCCGAGGAGCTCTTTAAGGCCCTTCGAGAGAAGCACATCTATGTTCGCTACTGGAATAAGCCGCGCATCAGCAATCACTTAAGAATTACCGTTGGAACCAGAGCGGAGATGGAGACCTTCTTTGCGTTCCTTAAAAACTATCTGAACAAGTAAACGGAGGCACTATGGAATCACTGGTACAGTTATTTACAGCCTATTTATCCCCTTATATCTCCGCCAAAGCCGTTATTTTCATCATTTCCATGATCCCTATTCTGGAGCTGAGAGGCGGCCTTCTGGCAGCATCCCTCTTAAAGATCGAGGCCATGCATGCTATCCCGATCTGTGTGATCGGAAATATCATCCCGATCCCGTTTATCCTTCTCTTCATCCGCCAGATTTTCAAGGTGATGAAGAAGACAAAGCTTTTCCGCGGCCTCATTGAAGCCCTGGAAAACCGCGCAATGAAGAAGAGCGACACCATCCGCAAGTACGAGTTCATTGGACTGCTCCTGTTTGTAGGCATTCCGCTTCCGGGAACCGGCGCATGGACCGGCGCGCTGATCGCCTCCCTTCTGAACATCGACATCAAGAAATCCTCCCTGGCCATCCTCTGCGGAATTGTGATGGCTACGGTGATCATGTATGTGGTTTCCTATGTATTAATTGGAAACATCGTATCATAAGAAAACAGTTAACTTGTAAATGGACCTTTAGAGAAAAGAGGCAGAGTGTAATATGAGAGAAAAATACGAATCCCTGTCCCTGAGCGTGCTCCGTGAGCTTGCAAAAGCCAGAGGCCTTAAGAGCATCACAGCCCTTAGAAAGTCAGAGCTCATAGAAGTCATGCTGGAAGAGGACCGGAAAGACGCAGAAAAAGCAGCAGAGCAGCAGCCAAAGCCGGCCAGAGTGACCAGAACGGCTGAGCAGCAGATAAGATCGACCAGAGTGATCGGCGCTGCTGCTGAAGTGAAAGCGACAGAAGAAAAAACAAGAGAAGAAATAGCTTCGGAAGAAAAAATAACAGAAGAAAGAGCATCGAAAGAAAAAGCATCAGAAGAAGCAGGTTCAGAAGAGAAGCCGGATCAGTACGGCTACAGAAAGACTCCCGAGACTGCCCAGCTGGACAGCGGAGAGATTGCCCATGGCATTCTGGAGCTGCACCCGGACGGCGGCTACGGCTTCCTTCGAAGCGACAACTTCTTATCCGGAGATAAAGATATCTACGTTTCCCCATCCCAGATCCGCCGTTTTAATTTAAAGACCGGTGATATCATAGAGGGAAACATCCGCGTAAAGACCCAGGGGGAGAAATTCAGCGCCCTTTTATATGTGAAATCCCTGAACGGCTTCCACCCATCCGAGGGACCAAAGCGCTGCAACTTTGAGGACATGACCCCGATCTTCCCAAATGAGAGAATTCATCTGGAGCGCCAGGGCGGAACCACCGCCATGCGTATCGTGGATCTCATAAGTCCAATCGGAAAAGGTCAGCGAGGCATGATCGTTTCCCCGCCAAAAGCAGGTAAGACCACACTCTTAAAGGACGTGGCAAAATCTATCTTAAAGAACGACCCTTCCATGCACATCATCATCCTTCTCATTGATGAGCGCCCGGAGGAGGTTACCGATATCAAAGAAGCCATCCAGGGCAAAAATGTGGAGGTCATCTACTCCACCTTCGACGAAGAGCCCGGACATCACAAAAAAGTGGCAGATATGGTTATCGAGCATGCAAGACGTCTGGTGGAGCATAAATGCGATGTAGTTATCCTTCTGGATTCCATCACCAGACTGGCAAGAGCCTACAACCTCATTGTCCCTCCAAGCGGACGTACCCTGTCCGGCGGTCTTGACCCGGCGGCACTGCATCAGCCTAAGCGCTTCTTCGGCGCAGCCAGAAATATGAGAGAGGGCGGCAGCCTGACCATTCTGGCCACAGCCCTTGTGGACACCGGAAGCAAGATGGACGATGTTATCTACGAGGAGTTCAAGGGAACCGGAAACATGGAGCTTGTGCTTGACAGAAAGCTTCAGGAAAAACGTGTCTTCCCGGCCATTGACATCCAGAAATCCGGCACCCGCCGCGAGGATCTTCTTTTAAGCGCAGAGGAGCAGGAGACTGTCTACAACATGCGAAGAGCCCTGAACGGATTAAAAGCGGACGAGGCTGTGGAGCAGATCCTGAACATGTTTGCCAGAACCAAAGACAACGAGGAATTTATTCAGACTGCGAAGAAACAAAAATTCCGTACCAGCTCAGACCCAACCTGATGTGACGATCATATAAGGCATTTTGCCATCAGAAAAGCAGGCTGCATATGCGGGATGGTAAATGAAAGAAAAATTTTGCCGTCAGATATGAAATTTCTTTATCTGGATAGTAATGTGATGAAAACGAATATATGCCTGCCTGAGCGCAGGGAGAATGTTAAGGAATTTTTAATTAATGCTTGCATTTGCATATTGGCTATGTTATACTTTGATAGCTGTTTAAGCAAAATGTTCAGAAAATGTTTATTTAAATAAATATAGAGAGGTGAAAGACATGAAAGAAGGAATTCAGCCAACTTATTATCAGGCAACCGTAACCTGCAACTGCGGAAATACATTCGTAACAGGTTCCACCAAGAAAGAGATCCACGTTGAGATCTGTTCCAAATGCCATCCATTCTACACTGGTCAGCAGAAAGCTGCTCAGGCTCGTGGACGTATTGATAAGTTCAATAAGAAATACGGCTTACAGTAATAAGCAGATTGGTATTGCGATATGAAGGTTGGGGTTGAGAGACCTCAACCTTTCTTTGCATTTAGCGAATATAATGGAGAAATAGATATGAAACCATCAAATATCGGCGGTCAGGCTGTCATGGAAGGAATCATGATGCGCCATAAGGACCGTTATTCCGTAGGCGTGCGCCGTCCGGA
>JAGHUU010000105.1 GCA_018064695.1 Candidatus Blautia equi
GTATACAGACCGGCCGCTATCACACAGCTGCAGGTAAACGTTGAAAAACAGGGAGTGGAGGTCTTCTCCATGGGAGACAAACAGAAACCTGTGGATATCGCCAAAGCCGCACTGGAGCACGCCAAGAGCCATCAGCAGAACATTGTTCTTATTGATACCGCCGGCAGACTTCACATCGATGAAAACATGATGCAGGAGCTTGCAGATATCAAGGCAAATGTTCATGTAGATGCAACTGTCCTCACGGTTGACGCCATGACCGGACAGGATGCAGTAAACGTAGCCCAGACCTTTGCGGAAAAGGTTGGAATTGACGGCGTCATCCTTACAAAGATGGACGGCGACACCCGAGGCGGTGCAGCTCTCTCCATCAAGGCTGTCACCGGAAAGCCAATTCTCTACGTTGGTATGGGTGAAAAACTTTCCGATCTTGAGCAGTTCTACCCGGAGCGTATGGCCTCCCGTATCCTTGGTATGGGCGATGTCATGAGTCTCATTGAAAAGGCAGAGGCTGCTGTAGATAAAGAACAGGCTCAGGCCATGAGCCAGAAACTGAAAAAAATGGATTTCGACTTTAACGATTATCTGACCAGCATGGAGCAGATGAACAACATGGGCGGAATCAGCAGTATCCTGAACATGCTCCCAGGCATGGGCGCCGGAAAGATGAAGGACATCGAGAGTATGATCGATGAAAAAGCCATGGATCGCACCAAGGCCATCATCCTTTCCATGACCCCGCAGGAGCGTACCAATCCATCTATCTTAAACATCTCCCGCAAGAACCGCATCGCCAGAGGCGCAGGCGTTCCTATCCAGGAAGTCAACCGTCTGGTAAAACAGTTTGAGCAGAGCAAAAAGATGATGAAGCAGATGCCCGGCTTAATGGGCGGTAAAATGGGTAAAAGAGGCGGCTTTAAGCTTCCCTTTTAACATAAACGAAAATACTAAATTAATCATTTAAGAAATTTGGAGGAAAAACAAATGGCAGTAAAAATCAGACTTAGAAGAATGGGAAAGAAGAGAGCACCTTTTTATAGAATCGTAGTTGCAGATTCCCGCAACAAACGTGATGGCGCAGCTATCGCAGAGATCGGAACCTACGATCCAAACGTAGAGCCAGCAGCTGTTAAAGTTGATGAGGAAGCAGCTAAGAAATGGCTTGCTAACGGAGCTCAGCCTACAGAAGTAGTTGCAAGACTTTTCAAAAACGCAGGAATTCAGAAATAATAAAAACATGCCAGGAGGTGTGTAAATGAAAGAACTTGTAGAAGTAATTGCAAAATCTTTAGTGGAAAATCCTGACGAAGTCATTGTTACTGAGACTGAAAAAGAAGATGCAGTTATCATCGAGCTGAAGGTAGGTCCTGCTGATATGGGTAAGGTCATTGGCCGCCAGGGCAGAATCGCCAAGGCAATTCGAACAGTAGTAAAAGCGGCTTCTTCCAAGAGCAGCAAAAAAGTCATTGTAGATATTCTGCAGTAATACATCGGGAGCTGTGTGAGAAACATAGCTCCTGTTTTTTAATAGTTTGGAATGAGATAGGAGTAAGAATGGAAGACTTATTAAAAGTTGGAGTGATTACCACTACACATGGTGTAAGAGGAGAAGTAAAAGTATTCCCTACCACAAATGATGCAGAGCGTTTTCTGGATCTGGACTATGTACTTCTGGATACCGGCCGTGAACTGAGACGTCTGGATATCGAGAACGTAAAATTCTTTAAAAACCTTGCCATCCTGAAATTTGAGGGTGTGGATAATATCAACGATATCGAAATGTATAAAGGCAGAGATCTCTGGATCCCAAGAGAGGAAGGCCAGGAGCTGGGAGAGGACGAATACTATATCGCCGATCTCATTGGCATGAAGGTGCTTCTTGAGGATGGATCCGTTTTTGGTGTTCTTAAGGACGTCATGGAGACCGGAGCCAATGATGTATATATAGTAAAAACAAATGACGGAAAAGAGGTTCTTCTCCCGGCTATCGGAGACTGCATCCTGGATGTAAACCTTGAGGAGAACTGCATGACTGTACATATCATGAAAGGACTTCTGGAATGAACTTTCACGTACTGACTTTGTTTCCTGAGATGATCCTGAACGGCATGAACACCAGTATCACAGGCCGTGCCATATCAGCCGGACATCTTAGCATTGAAGCTGTAAATATCCGTGATTTCGCCTTTAACAAGCATATGAAGGTGGATGATTATCCTTATGGAGGCGGCGCAGGCATGCTTATGCAGGCGGAGCCCGTATATCTGGCTTATCAGTCCATCTGCGACCGCATAGGCAAAAAGCCAAGGGTCGTATACCTGACGCCGCAGGGAACCGTATTTCACCAGGCTATGGCCCGTGAGATGGCCCTTGAGGAGGATCTGGTATTCTTATGCGGACATTATGAGGGCATTGACGAGCGCGTGCTGGAGGAGATCGTGACAGACTATGTCTCCATTGGTGACTATGTCCTTACCGGCGGCGAACTGCCTGCCATGGTCATGATGGATTCCATCTCCCGTATGGTACCGGGCGTTTTAAGCAACCAGGAATCCGGTGAGACCGAATCCTTTGCCGGAAACCTGCTGGAATATCCCCAGTATTCCAGACCGGAGGAATGGCACGGAAAGAAAGTCCCGGAGGTACTGATGTCCGGACACCACGCCAACATAGAGAAATGGAGGCGTCAGCAGTCCATTATCAGAACCGCTGAGAGGCGCTATGATCTTCTTAAGAAGGCCGACCTTACCAACAAGGAGTGGGCTTTCATCAAAGAGTGGAAAAAGCAGAAGAAAGAGGCGGAGATGGCAGCGTCAGCTGAGGAAAGCAGCCTTTCATCTGCGCAGCATGAGGGAGAAGAAGCATGAGAACAGCAGATTTTTATTATGATCTTCCCCAGGAGCTGATCGCACAGGACCCTCTGGAGGACAGAAGTTCTTCCAGACTGATGCATCTGCCCCTTGCGGATGAGGAAGTGGAGCATCTTCACTTCACAGATATTCTGAAATACCTGAAAAAGGGAGACTGTCTGGTCATCAACGACACCAGAGTGATCCCTGCCAGATTATATGGACATAAGCCTGACACCGGCGCAGCCATCGAGATCCTGCTTTTAAAGAGAATGGAGAACGATGTATGGGAGTGCCTGGTAAAACCCGGCAAAAAGGCGCGTTTCGGCGCTAGATCGAGTTTGGTGAAGGCCTTTTAACCGGAGAGATCGTGGACGTAGTAGCAGACGGCAACAGACTGATCCATTTTACTTACGAGGGCATCTTTGAGGAGATCCTGGATCAGCTGGGAGAAATGCCTCTGCCGGCTTACATCACCCACAAGCTTCAGGACAGAAACCGTTATCAGACCGTCTATGCAAAAAATGACGGCTCCGCCGCAGCACCTACTGCAGGCCTTCATTTTACCAGGGAACTGATGGCAGAGGTGGAAGCCATGGGAGTAAAGATTGCCCATGTCACCCTGCATGTAGGTCTAGGAACCTTCCGCCCTGTAAAGGTGGACGATGTTGAGAGCCACCACATGCATTCTGAGTTTTATATGGTAGAGGAGGACCAGGCAGCCCTCATTAACGAGACAAAAAGACAGGGCGGCCGCGTGATCTCTGTTGGAACCACCAGCTGTAGAACCCTGGAATCCGCTACCGGAGACGACGGTATCCTGAAAGCCGGAAGCGGCTGGACTGAGATTTTTATCTATCCTGGCTATAAATTCAAGATGATCGATGGACTGATCACCAATTTCCATCTGCCGGAATCCACCCTTATGATGCTTGTTTCTGCACTTGCCGGAAAAGAAAAGATCATGAAGGCATACGAGGAAGCAGTGAGAGAACGCTACCGTTTCTTCTCCTTTGGCGATGCCATGCTCATCCTTTAAGTTGATTATTATGCGATTTAACGGTGTTTTTTTATTGACTTTTGAAATTATAAAAATTATAATTTACTAAGATATAGACATGGATCTATAGAAAGGAGAAAAAAGACGATGGAGAAAAAAGGTATTATCGCTGAGTTTAAGGAGTTTATCTCCAGAGGCAACGTAATGGATCTTGCTGTCGGCATGATCATCGGTTCCGCTTTCACTGCAATCGTTAATTCCCTTGTAAACGATGTTGTTATGCCAGCTATCGGTATGGTAATTGGAAACAACAGCTTTGAGAACTTCAAATACGTGATCAAAGCAGCTGAGGGAGACAACCCTGAAAGTGCTATCTACTACGGAACCTTCATTCAGAATATTGTGAACTTCCTTCTGATCGCAGTTGTTGTATTCATGCTGGTAAAAGGCATCAATGCACTTCGTAAGAAAAAAGAGGAAGCTCCTGCTGAAGAGCCTGCACCAGCTGAGCCAACACCTGTTGAGATCAACAACGACCTTCTGAAAGAGAACACCAAAGTTCTTCAGGAGATCCGCGATGCTCTGAACAAGAAATAAAACGTTTTTATAAAGCAATAAAAATGAGCGCCGCATTAAAATGCGACGCTCTTTTTGTATGTATTTGGGACACGGGGACAGGTACCTGTCCCTGTGTCGAAATTTATACTTAATAGGAGAAAGCAGGAAGAGAAGCGGTTCTCTCTGCCAGCTTGTTCATGATGCGCTGTGCTACATCATCATCCGCTACGGTAGGCTGATAATTGTTATAGTCATAAGCGGAGGAGGTGTATACAGGAATGATGTTGCTAACAAGATCCTGTACCAGGTTGCCCTCTTCATCAACGGTGAAGGTCTGCTGATAGATGATGGAATCCATATCATGCGGGTGAATGTTTCCGCCAAAGCAGAAGTTTGCCATTCCGTAAAGAATGTTCTTGCCTTTGTATTCCTCAATACCCTGAAGTACATGTGCGTGACCGCCGTTTACAAGATCAGCACCAAAATCGATGGCCTTGTGTGCCAGATATAACTGATTATAGTTTGGAACCTGATCCAGCTCATCGCCCCAGTGGAAGGTAACGATAACAACCTGGGCGCCTTCCTCGCGGACTTTGTCGATGTTGGCTTTCAGCTCAGTCTCAATGCCGGTTCCCTCTATAAGCTCGTAGGTACCTACCAGACCGACTTTAATGCCTTTTACGTCTAAGACTACGGTCTCCTCATAACCGAAGTGAGGAATGCCTGCATCGTCCAGAGCGGCACGGGTATCATTTAAGCCCTGCTCCAGATAATCTCTGGTGTGGTTGTTGGCAAGGTTTACGGCGTCGATGTCGCCCTCAGTGAGGATCTGGCTGTAGGAAGCCGGAGCCTTGAAGCAGTAGATGTGACCGCCGTTTCTTTCGGTAGCTTCTGTGAAGCTGCACTCTAAGTTGGCTACTGTGAGGTCGTCAGCTTCGAAGATATCTTTTACGTTCTGGAAGAAGTATCCCGGTCCGTAATTGTCATAATAGTCGTTTACACTGTTTTCATACTCGAAGTTCTGGGCATCCATACCAAGGGTGACGTCTCCGCAGAGGGAAACGGTGATGGATCTGGAAGCAGGTGTCTCACTCTCTACCAGTTCGGTCTCAGCCTCTTCTGTTTCCTGCGGCTCAGTTTCTGTTGGCTCCTCAGCAGCAACAGGTTCTGACGGTTCAGTTTCTGCTGCGGCGGAATCGGAGGAGGTGGAAAGATCCTCAGCGGTCTGGGATTCAGTAGTTACTTCCTGTGAGACATCCCCGTTTTTATTCATGCTGTTCATAAGAAAACGGATAGAGATAAACAGGCAGAAGAATGCGAGGAGAAGAGCAAGGATGAGACCTGCGGTTTTAAATGTTGAACTCCAGTCTCTTTCCTTTTTAGGCGGCTTAGCAGCTTTTTTAGCAGGAGCAGCAGCTGCTGCAGATTTAACGGCTTTTTTGTGTGCGGCAGGTTTATCTGTTTTTTTCTTTGCTGTAGTTGCAGCTGCCGTTTTGCCGGTTGCTTTCTGCGGTGCAGTGGATTTCTGTTCGGGCTTTACCGTTCTTCTGGCAGGTGCCGGTTTGATTGGCGTTTTAGCAGTATCAGGTGCTGCGTCCTCCGGCTGTTCCGGTTTGGGAGCAGGTGCAGCGGCACGGCGTTTGATGGGCTCCATTGGTCTGGTGGACTGAGGAGTCTCAGCTGTTTTATTTTCATCAGATGCAGGAATATCCTGCGGTGCATTTGGATTCTGTGAATCGGACATAGTCTTTTTCCTTCCTTGTTTACAAACGATAACCCTAGTATAGAAAATTTTCCCTTTTCCGTCAAGAAAAACAGGCTTTTCATATGGAAATAGCTTTGCTATAATCAGGTCATAAGGTCCGGTTTGCGGACAACAATTTAAACGAAAGGTATTGTGGAGATCATGAAAAAATCCGGAAACAAATTTATGAGACGTGTGGCTGGTTTACTGCTCCTCCTTATGGTTCTGACCCTGGGAATATTCACAGGAATGGTTGGGGAAGCTTCTGTAAAAGGTACCAGCTCCAAAGTGACGGTGGAAAATCCTGCCGGCAAGAAGAAAAAGAAAAACGACAGCAAGAAAGAAAATAAGAAAGATAATAAAAAAGACGATAAAAAAGAAGATGCAAAGAAGGAAGAGCAGCCTGCAGATGCAGAGGAAGAGCTCGTAATCGAAGAAGATGGCGAGTACACCACTAAAGAAGAGGTTGCTGCCTACATCCATGAGTTCGGCAAGCTTCCTTCCAACTATATCACTAAGAGAGATGCGCAGGACCTGGGCTGGGACAACAAGCTTGGAAATCTGGATAAGGTTGCACCGGGAAAGAGCATCGGCGGCGATAAGTTCGGAAATTACGAGGAACTGCTTCCTACAGAAAAGGGACGCAAGTATTTTGAGTGTGATATCGATTTTGACGGCGGATACCGCGGTGCAAAACGTATCATTTTCTCCAATGACGGTCTGATCTATTATACAGAGGATCACTATAAGAGCTTTGAACAGCTGTACGATAAAGATGGAAAGGTGGAGAACGAAAATGCTTGAAATGCAGATCATCGGTAAAGATATCGAATCAGTAGATGAGTTTCACGATAAGATCCAGGAGGAACTTGAATTCCCTGATTACTACGGAGCAAACCTGGACGCTTTATATGACATGGTTTCCATGATCTCAGAGGAGACCTATATTGAGATGGACCTCTCCGATATGGAGGATGAGGCTATGAAGACCTATCTGAAAAGAGTCTGGAATGTGCTTTGCGATGCCGCAGAAGAGAACCTCTGTCTGGAAATCAGAAGAGTAGACGACGAAGAATGATCTTTTATATTTCACTTATATTTAAACAAAAAGAGGAACCACATCAGATGATGTGGTTCCATTTTTTATGCTTTCGTATTTATTAACCCATGTATACGGTTACGTGATATTCCTCTTTGCCAGGAACGTATGGGATCAGGTTGCCTGCAACCTCGGTTCCGTCTACATCAAGTTTGATAACACCCTTCTGTACGCCGTCAGGTTTCTTAACGTTGATGTAATAGGTTCCCTCGCGGAATTTTCTGGTGAGGGTGAAATCACCGAAGTCCTCAGGTACACAAGGATTGATGCTGAGACCTTCGTAGGTTGGCTGTACACCAAGGATTGCCTGGGATACGTTTACGAATGTCCATGCAGCGGTACCGGTAAGCCAGCTGTTCTTAGCCTCGCCGTGATAGTATGCGTCAGCACCGGCGATCATCTGGGAGTATACATATGGCTCGGTTCTGTGGATCTCACTGATGTCCTCAATGTAGGATGGGCAGGTTTTCCTGTAAACTTCGAATGCTCTGTTTCCACGGCCGATGGTGGTCTCTGCGATGGAGATCCATGGATTGTTGTGGCAGAAGATACCTGCGTTCTCTTTGTATCCCGGTGGGTAAGAGGAGATCTCACCAAGCTCCAGATGATATCTGGTATATGCAGGCTGAAGGATCATAACACCGTATTTGGTATCCAGTCTTTCTTTAACGGAGTTCAGTGCTTTCTCAGCAAGACCGTCATCCACGCCGACACCTGCCATTACGCAGAAGCCCTGTGGCTCAATGAAGATCTGACCTTCCTCACACTCTTTGGAGCCGACTTTGTTGGACTGTGCATCGTATGCACGAACGAACCACTCGCCGTCCCAGCCGTCTTTCTTGATTGCGGCTACCATGTCTTTTACATTCTCGCGTGCCTCAGCAGCAAGAGCCTCTTTGCCGGTTCTCTCGCAGAGCTGTGCAAACTCCTCGCCGTATTTTACAAACATACCGGCGATGAATACGGACTCAGCAACAGGTCCCTCGGAAGGTCCGGAGGTCTGGAAGGACTCACCCGGATGCTCGGAGAAGCAGTTCAGGTTCAGACAGTCGTTCCAGTCGGCACGGCCGATGAGTGGAAGTTTGTGTGGTCCTAAATGGGTACGGATATAATCAAAGGATCTGTACAGATGCTCGAAGAGGCTCTGTGCTTTATCCTCCTGGTTATCAAATGGAACGCTCTCCTCAAGAATGGAGAAGTCGCCGGTCTCTTTCAGATATGCGGAAACTGCTGCGATAAGCCA